>CAYLLE010000164.1:0-6637 GCA_964384485.1 uncultured Spirochaetales bacterium
GTGTCGAGTTTGAGAAGCGTGTTCATCCATTGACTCTATGCCTTTTGAAAAGGTAAAGGCCCGGCGGCGAGCCGGGCTTTTACAACTTTACTAGATGCTGCGCCCTTAGTCCCAGGGCAGTTTTGTTTTTCTTTTTTCTTCCAGATTTTCTTTTGTCGTTATGGAACTCGAGGAATCGAGAATAATTTCATCTTCGTAAGACTTGCCCTGAATTGCATTGTACAGGTTTTCGACTCCGTAATATCCCATATCATAGAAACTGTACCCGATGAGCATCTGGGTCATGCCGGCTTCAACGAAATCGAGCATGGGAGCGAAGTTGTCGATACTCAAGACCAGTCCGCCGTTATCGATGAACTCCCGCAAGGTTACAAGTGATTCGGGAGGCGCGAAAAACGGCCATCCGCCGATGAAAAACCATCCGACAAAGTCGGGATTGGCGTTCGTGAAGTCATCGATTACCTGAACAGCTTTGTTAATGTCGTCTTCACAGGTCTGAATCGATCCGATTTCAACATTCGTTCCTTTAACGCCGTCTTTAAAACCGCGTATTCTTTCTTCCAGATTAAAGGCCCCGAGGATACCGGTTAAAAGAGCGGTTTTTACCGGTCCTTCTTTTTCAGCGGCAAACTCGGCATACTTCTGCCCGCCTAATTTTCCCACCTCATAGTTGTCGATACCAACGTAGAACAAACGGTCACTGCCGTCTGTGTCGGCGTCAAAGGTGGCAACCTTGATGCCCTCATCGATTGCTTTTGAAATTACATCATTGAGAGCCGTAGGGTCATTGGCACTGATCAATATTCCGTCTACACCCTTTTGGATGAGACCTTCAATCACTTGTACCTGCTCTGCCGCATCTGATTTAAGTCCTGCAGTCCATATCAGGTCGATTCCCAATTCTTCGGCCTTGTCTTCGGCCCCGGCCTTCGTGTCTAAGAAAACCGGATTGTCCAGGGCTTTCGGAATGACGGCGATACTGATTTGATCGTCGGCTTCTTTCTGCCCGCCCGCGAAAAGCGATACCGCACACATTACGAGTACGGCTGCGAGAATGATTTTTTTCATCATTCTACCTCCTCAAAAATTTTATGTTTTCTTCCGCAGCTGATCAGCCGCGATAGCAACCAAAATAACAAATCCGAGTACCGACTGCTGCCAGTAGGCGGATACATTTAACAGAATGAGACCGTTCCGCAGCACTCCCATAATTGCCGCTCCTAAGATAGCGCCCAGAGTTGTACCGCGCCCCCCGCTCAAACTGGCGCCCCCTATAATAACCGCGGCAATAACATCCAGCTCATATCCGAGTCCTGAAGTAGACTGGGCAACTCCCAGCCGGGAAATTGTTACAATTCCGGAAACAGCTGCCATAAGACCGCAGAGAGTGTAGACTACTATTTTAACTCGGTGTACATTTACTCCTGAGACTTCGGAAGCTTCTTCATTCCCCCCAATTGCATAGATCCTGCGGCCGATAACGGTCCTTCCCAAAAAAATGGAAAAAATAACCGCGAGCACAATCATATACACTACCGGAAGCGGAATAATCCACAAGTATCCCTGTCCAATCCGATTGAATGAGCCTGCGGTACGGATAGGGAATCCTGTGGTTAATGCATACGCAAGTCCCCTGGCAACGCTCAGCATTCCCAGAGTTGCAATAAACGGCGGGATTCGAATTTTTGTAATCATCAAGCCATTAACGACACCCAATGCTGCTCCTGTAGCAAGCCCCGCTAATATGCCGACAGGGAGGGGCAGACCGATTTTATAGATAGCAAACGCGGTTATCAGTCCTGAAAAACCGTAAATCGAACCGACCGAAAGATCGACACCTCCGGAAATAATAACGAGAGTCTGACCGATCGCAATGATTGCAATATATGAAAAAGCCCTCATGACGGAGAATAGATTCTGCTGAGTTAAAAACTTCGGGTTGGCAATCGAGATGATAATACACAGAACAATGAGTATAATGAGAACACCAAAACTCGAATTCTTTGTTATTGTTGATAATCTGTTTTTAAATGCCGCACGATCAGCCATATCAGCTTTCTCCTTTTTTTATGTTAAAGCAATCCGCATTATTATTTCCTGAGTTGCACCTTCACAGGGGATCTCACCTTTTACGACACCGCCGTGCATGACAACAATTCTGTCACTCATACTCAGGACTTCCGGCAGTTCGGAACTAATCATGATAATCGAAACACCGCTCGTCACAAGATCATTCATAATTTTGTGTATTTCTTTTTTCGCACCTACATCTATGCCTCTTGTCGGTTCGTCAAGGATTAATAATCTCGGTTTAATCTCCAGCCACTTGGATAAAACTACCTTCTGCTGATTTCCGCCGCTTAAAAAGGCCGTAATCTGGTTCATATGTGGGGTTTTAATATCCAAAGATTCTATAAAATGACTGGCGACATTATTTTCAGCCCGTTTGCTTACGAGCCCGTATTTGCTGTACTCTTCTATATTCGGCAGGGTTATGTTCTCTTTTACCGTCATGCCTAAGATCAGCCCCTGTTCTTTTCTGTCTTCAGGAACAAAACCGAAGCCCAGTTTGATCGCATCGACGGGGCTGCTAATGGAGACCTGTTTCCCCTCAATCGTAATGGTTCCACCGAGCACTTTATCCAAACCGAACAAAGTACGCATTGTTTCGGTCCGCCCCGAACCGACCAGCCCGGCGAACCCGACAATTTCACCATACTTAACATCAAACGAAACATCTTCGACGCCATGCCCCGAACGGAGATTGGAAACTGACAAGAGGACCTTGTCCCGAGGTTTCGAATCTTTTACGAATATCGTCCCGATCTCCCGGCCGACCATCATATCGATGATCTCATCCCGTTCGGCTTCGGAGATCTTTAGTGTATCTACATCCTTCCCGTCCCTGAGTATGTGTACCCGATCACAATTAAGAAAAATTTCATCCATCTTGTGACTGACGAAAAGGATTCCGATGTGCTGTTTTTTTAATTCATGAATGATGGAAAAAAGAACTTCAGTTTCTTTCTCCGTAAGTGTTGAAGTAGGTTCATCCATGATGATCAGTTTGGCATTCATCGCAAGGGCTTTCGCGACTTCCACCATCTGCCGTTGAGAGATCGACAGTTCGCTTACATATGTTGTAGCCGTAACATTTAAACCGACGCGCTTGAGAAGTTCCTCGGCCTTATTCAGGGTCTTGTTTTTATTGAGAAACATGCGGCCCCTGCGGAATTCCTTTCCAAGAAAAATATTTTCTGCAATGCTCAAATTCGGTACTAAGTTTAATTCTTGGTAAATGATACTGATGCCGGCTTCCTGAGACTCTTCGGGGTTGTTTATTACGAGTTTATTTCCTTCAAGGTAGATTTCACCTGAATCTTTCGGGTGTACTCCGGCGAGGATTTTAATCAAGGTTGATTTACCTGCGCCGTTCTCCCCGATCAAGCCGAATACTTCACCTCTCTCAATATCTATACTCACGGAATCAAGGGCTTTGACTCCCGGAAACTGCTTTGAAATATTTTTTGCTTCTAAAAGCTTCCCCATCACTTATTCCTCTTTTTCCATATGTAGTCCGGTTATTCGCTGAAGCCCCGAAGTTTATATCGCCCACGGGATACCCAGCATGTATAAAGTCGCAGAGAGAGGTTTGCCCTCTTCCCGGTCCCAACCCATCATCTCGTAATAGAGCCTTACACCCTCTTCGAATTCTTTCCGGTCGAGGGCCGTACCGTCTAAAGGGCCCTTTTTCAGAGGCTCGAATAAGCGGTCCGGTACTTTGAGGTCATCCTCTACCGTTAATCCGTGTTTAATGTTGAAGCACCGGGCAAGAGTTGTTGCACGGTGTCCTGCTTTCATCATCTCATGCAGGCTAGTCTCCCATCCTGTTACCGCCCCAACAATATCGACCAAGTGATTTACCTTGAATGTACGGACAGGTTCGAAGGTAAAAATACAGAGATCGAGACAGTTAAAGAGACTCCAGTAATGCTGAAGATTTACAAATAATCCGACTTTTTCCCCGCTCAAGGAGAGACTCGGTACTGCATCATACCAACCCATGGGATACATACTTTTTAGAAAAACATTCGGATCATCCGCGGTATGACTGTACCCGGTAAGGGCGGAATCGAATGCGCCGTCATGTTCATGCTGCAGATGGTCCGCTCCCGTCGGGGAAACGGCATAAGCAAGACCGACACCGAATTTCGACCGGGGTTCGGCCATAGCAAATTCCTGTTTCTTTACATGCATGGCGTAACGCCCTGCTCCGTTTCCGATTTGTTCGGCGGCGCGTGCGGTACCTTCCGCAAGGATGTCGCCGAGGCCTTTCCGGGAAGCAATCATTTCTATCATTTCGAGCATGGCTTCGGCATTGCCGAATCGCAAATCGATTCCTCCGGTGTCCTCACTACTAATCAGTCCGTTTTCATAGCATTCCATGGCAAAAGATATCGTTGCGCCGGTTGACACGGTATCCAACCCCAGTTTGTTGCACAGTTCATGGGCTTTCGGCGCTGCATACATATCGCTTACCCCGCAGAGAGAACCGAATGCGGCAAGAGTTTCGAATTCCGGGCCGCCGTATTCCTCATTAATCTCGTACCCCTTCTTATCGGAGGAAAAAACCTGTTTGCACCGGACCGGACAGGCAAAACAGCCTTCGGTTTTTACCTTCAGTTCGGCATGAAGCGCATCCGCATCATAGTCCAGATCATCAAAATGGCCGCAGCCGAAATTAAGGGTCGGAAGCGATCCGGCAGCCTGTGCCCCGAAATAATAGTCGCTGGTTCCGTGATTATTCTGATTCTTATTATCCGCATTTTCTTTAAAGTGAGCGGCGAAAAATCTGGCAAGTTCTTTCAGTTTATCCGGATCCGCAACTTCGATCTTTTTCGTACCTCGGACAACTACTGCTTTCAGGTTTTTAGACCCCATCACGGCACCCATCCCCGTTCTGCCGTGGTAATGGGTAACATCGTGGGCAATTCCCGCAAAACGCACCATTTTTTCACCAGCTCTCCCGATGATGAGGGTTTTTAATTTCGCTTCGCCGGTTTCTTCACGGAGACTTTTATGAACATCCAGAGTATCATTACCCCAGATATGATTCGCGTCGCATATTTCAATAGCATCATCAATGATTTTTATATAGACGGGACCGTCCGCCGCGCCTTTAACAATAATTGCGTCATAGCCGGCAAACTTAAGTTCCGGTCCCCAGAATCCTCCCGATTCGGATTCCCCGAATAATCCGGTCAACGGCGACTTTGCGCCTACGGAATGTCTGCCTGTTCCCGGGATCTTTACACCTGTAACAACGCTTGGAGCGAATACCAGTACATTTTGAGGCGAGAGAGGATCGGCATCCGCGGGTAATTCCTTCACCAGAGTATGAGCAATTATCCCCCTGCCCCCGAGATACCTGCGGAAAAACATCTCCCCGGGTTCTTCGATAACGATTTCCCGGCTAGCTAAATTAATTCGGATTATTTTATTATGAATTCCGAACATCGGAAATCTCCTTTTCCCCTGAAAGCACCCGTATTTCATACTCTACTTCATACTTCTCTCCGGGTTTCAGGATCTCCAGCCTGCCGTTCTCTCTCGCGGCAATTCTCCCCTCGGGAATACAATTACCCGGTTCTAGCCCGACAACGTAATCCTGCATCCCCATCATCTTCCATTCGGTAAAACAGGGCATCTGTTTCGGCGAATATGTCAGCTGTACACCAAAATCTAGCTTCCCGTTTATGAGGGCAACGTTCACCCGCTCTTTCGACTGGTCCATATGATGAAGAAAACACTGATATTGATACCCCGGTTTAGGTTCATGAAACTCGGTATATTTTCCGTCACCCTGCAGGGCGTCCTCATTCCACGGTTCCACCGATTCAGCGTCCGTTATCAGATATGTATCTTCGCTGACCACCGGGTAGCCGCAGTTGACGTGGTAAATCAGCATAAAAGGAGATTCTGTGTATCCATCATTGCTGATGACATCCCGTATTTTAACCGCAGATTCTCCCATGACGCAGGATATGGTCCTGAATAGGGAAAGGTTTTCCGCGTACAGGCATGTTTCGCGGACAGACCCGGCTATTTCAATATTCAGTCTATCCCCTTCCCACCAGGTCCTATGCCGGTAATTCTCCGCGGGAAGATGGGAAATCCGGCCGTGAATGCCCAATATTTCATCACCGTCCTGTCCGGGGTTCCCTACCTGGGTCAAACCGCAGGTCGTCGTAAGGCCGCCTGAAAAAGTGCGTAAAAAATCAATTCCGCCGTTTTCAAAATATTCAGGCGATACGATTCCGTTTTTACAAATCCAGCCGAAGGGAATTCCCCGATACTCGGCATGAGCGATATCAAGAGCCCTGTCTACAAGAACGGTAAAATTCAGACCGCTTCCGGTTCTCACATCGAGCGCCCGTACCCCTTTGGCGCGGCCGGAATCGAAAGTGATAGGCCTGACTCCGGCAAGCTGATCCAGACAGCCTAAATGTCGTTCAAGATACTCTCTTTTAATCGATTTCAGATAATCATACTGTTTCATAGTACACCTGTTTATAATTATTATCTTTTTATATACTGCATATTGCTTATTTTGTCAACATGTTTTATTATCTTGTAT
>CAYLLE010000165.1:0-6545 GCA_964384485.1 uncultured Spirochaetales bacterium
TAAAAGGAGTATTGGATGGATAAAAGTAAGAAGAAAACAATAAAGGGACTCATGCGGTTCGGCCTGAGTGCTAAAGGTACGGTTTATTTTCTTGCGGGTATTTTAACTGCAATGTATGCCGTCGGTGTGGGAGGACAGAAGGCCGGTCAGAAGCAGGCTTTGAAATCGGTGATGGACCTGCCGTTAGGCGCTGTTATCTTATCCGTAATAGCAGTAGGGCTGTTACTCTTTTTTATCTGGCGGATAATTGAAGCAGTTGTTGATCCGGAAGGCAAGGGAAGCGACGCGAAGGGAATCGCCCATCGCTTCGGCTACGTGGTCAGCGGACTGGCTTACGCGGGGCTGGCTGTCTACGCAGGTTCTGTTGTTATTCGTTCAGCCGGAGGCGGCAGCGGCGGAGGCGGCGGGGGCGGTGGAGCCCAGTCTGTTGCTTCAAAACTTTTAAGTCAGCAGGCCGGTCAGATTCTTGTTGGGGCAGTAGCCGTAATCCTTTTCGCCGTCGGTGTCGGACAGGTTGTCATCGCCGTTAAAGCGAAATTTATGGAAGGTGAAAAGAAATCTGGGATGTCGCAGAAAGAAATCAAGACGGTCCGGATATTCGGCAGGCTGGGATACTCCTCACGGGGAGTTGTCTCCGGTATAATCGGATATTTCTTTATGCGCGCCGCGGTTACCGCGAATCCGGGACAGGCCCGGGGGACCGAGGGTGCTTTTTCTTTCCTCCAGAGCACCGCTTACGGTCCGGTTCTGTTAACCATTGTCGCGCTGGGACTACTGTCTTACGGATTGTTCATTTATGTTTCCGTAAAATATAAGCGGATGAATATATAAATGGTGAGTGCTGTGAGTACGGGCTGTCTGCCGGACCTGTGAAGTAGGTTAGAACAGCGCCTTCCAGAAAATACACGGTCCCGTATAAGGTGTAGGGTAGGGCTTTATTTTTTGTGTTCATGGTGCTGTATTCTACGGGAAACTTCAGGTTCGAACAAGCTTAAAATTTTCCGCGCCGGTATTTCCAAAATCCTCTCTTTGAAACTCCAATATTTCTGGACGCATTCGGTTTATAAACGCCTCATCATGACTCACCATGATCATCCCGCATGACAAATCGGAGAGACAGGTTTCTAAACATTGTATCGACGGCAGATCCATGTGATTTGTCGGTTCATCAAGAATAATAAGTTTCGGCTGCCGCAGGAATCCTTTTGCCAGAATCAGTTTCCGGCTCTCTCCCGGACTGGGAAGTTCCGTGCAGAGCAGCCGTTCCGGGTTTGACCCAAGCCTGGAAACCTGCGCGAGCAGTTCTCCCCTTTGCCGGTTGTTCATGGCCTCAAGCTCCCGGGTTATCTCTTCGGATTCTCTTTCCGTTAGTTCCTGAGGCAGGTAAAGATACTCCTCCTGCCGAAGCGGCAGATGATTGATGATCTCCCGGATTACCGTGGTCTTGCCGCAGCCGTTCGGCCCCTTTAAGGCTATCCGCTCCTCCGGTTTTAAAAATAGTTCGGGGATAACTATTTTTCGTTTTGAATCCAAAGAGAGGATGATATCTTTTATCACGAACAGAAAGTCCGAACCGGATTCGCCGAGGGTTACTGAGATTCCGGTGTGCCGATTTTTCGGCACGGTGAGGGCGTTTTTGTTTTCCCCGGCCTGTTTTATTCGGCCGTCCATCTGACGGAGCAGTTTACCTCCGGTTCCATCCTTGCCGGTTATCCGGGCTTTATTCCGTTTGAATCTGGCATCATGATCTTTTATGGCAAGACCCCGTTTACTGCGCCGTTTCTGCTGCCCTTCCGCCAGGTGTCTCCTGGAATCGGCTTCCGAAAGGAGCGCTTTTACCTCTTTTTTTGCCTTTTCCAGTTTCCGGGCGGCTTCGAGCCGTTCCCGTTCTTCCTCTTCAAGACCCCTGGTTATCCCGCCGGGTCTGAGTCTCCAGCTTTCTTCCCGGAAAAACAAGCATTGGGAACAAAGGCTGTCCAGTATTCCCCGGTCGTGGCTCACCATGAGTCCGATTCCTCCGTACTCATGAAGTGCCTGGAACACCACGTTTTTGGCCTGATAATCCAGGTGGTTTGTCGGTTCATCCAGCGCGAGGAGATCAGGCTGCTTCCATAAGGCTGTTCCAACCTGCGCCCGCTTCCTCTCTCCCTGACTGAGCGTGTCCCAGCGGTAGGGCCAGTCGAAGCCTATGCCCAGGATACCGATCAGGCGCTGGACCGAGCCGTCCGGGTCGTAGAGAAACTCGGTAAATTCTTCCGGCGGGTAATCGGTGCGCTGGGAAATGTATTGGACCCTATCGGGGCGAAAGACCGTTCCGTGCGATGGTTCCAGCAGCCCGCACGCGAGCAGCAGGAAAGTGGTTTTCCCCGCTCCGTTTGCTCCGGTTATTCCCGTCCAGCCCCGGTGCAGATCCAGAGATAATTCCCCCAGAACCGGTGTGTGTGAGGATTCATAATTAAATGTGACATTAGAAAAGGATAAATGATCGTAGCTCATGGTTACCTCCCTGAGGCAGTAAACTGGGTTTACGGGAGGACGGTGATGGGTTTATGTTCCTCCCGGTGCTACGATCTTATTCTCATTGCTCGAATGATCTCCTTTAAAGTGGTTATTCAATTTAACAGTTCAGGAGAGAAAAATCAACACCCCTGATTCAAACCAAGCAATTTCCGGTGATCAAATTAGGATTAATATTGATAAATTGTTTTATTACATGCAATTAGGTATGTAGAGTTGATTGGGATTTGCTGATTCAGACACGGCTGTCTCCGGGGGCGGCATTCGATTACCGGTACTACGGTAAATCGATGATCCCGGTGACCGGCCGGTGATCACTGGTACACTGGTTATCCGGAAAATCTCCCGGGGTTACAATAATTTCGGAACGGGAGGTGCCGGGGTCAGCTATGTTGGCAAAAAAGATGAAATCAAGAACCGAATCCGGATAGGTTTCCTGACCGGCTGTTTCGGAGTAGTTGGTATCGAATAATTTTTCCGGTTTGAGCCACCGGATACGGTCCTGGTATGTGAAAATTTTGAATGAGGGATTCCCCGGATCTTCCTCCAGGAAGTTGTAGTCGAAGTTAAAGTCTCCCGCCATGATTACCGGAATACGCTGATCACCTGCCCACTCCCTGAGAACAAACGACTGCAGACTTCGGTGTTCTTCATCGGATCTATCCAAATGCACTGTCACAAATAAAAAAGATTCCCCTGTTTCTCCATGGACAAACTCCGCGATGAGGGGAGACCTCTTGTAGTTGTGAGGGGTGATGGTAATCCCGGCGTACGAGTCCAGTTCCCGGAAACCGGAAAGTGTAAGGGAGACTGAGTTATAGATGATCATTAGATGATCGTTGGAACGGCTTCCGCTTTCAGAAATTATGTATTTATAGGAGACGGGGAGTTCCGCTATATATGATTCCAGGTCCTGATCACTTACCTCCTGAAGCGCGATGATATCAAACCGGCCCAGCCTCACGAGCTGTGCGCCGATGAGGAGCGGGTTGCTCCCGCCGCTTTCCACGTTCCAGGTCAGCACGGACAGATCATCCGCGATTAAGCACCATCCGCTTATTAAGAGGAGTAGTGTGCAAATAAGCCGTTTGACCATCTTAAATTTCTCCTATGCATTCTTCTATTATATGAAGACCTTCCTTGAGTTCATCTTCTGTTATGGTTAACGCCGGAAAAATCCGGATACCGTTTCCCTGTGTCTGCCGGACGAAGAGCTTTTTCTCCAAACATCTGTCGTTGATCCGGCCCGCGGTTTTTTCATCCGGGAGTTCCATAAGAAAGAGGAGCCCCTTGCCCCGTATTTCGGAAATGATTCCGGGATATTTACTCTGCCATTCCTGCATGGTCTTCAAGAGCAGATTCCCCAGCTGTTTTACCCGGCCGCAGATATTGTTTTCCTTTAGATATGAGATGACCGCGTAAGCAACGGCGCATCCCAGGGGATTTCCGCAGTATGTTCCGCCGTGGTCACCTATTTCGACTTGAGCGGCAACCTCTTCGGTCATGGCGAACGCGGCGAATGGAAATCCCCCGGCAATACCTTTTGCCAGGGTGATGAAATCCGGAGTGATTCCGTATTCGGTAACGGCGAACATTTCTCCCGTCCGGCAGAATCCGGTCTGGATTTCATCCACGATCAGGAGGGCGCCCTGTTCTCTGCACAGCCGGGAAACTTTGCTCAAGTATGAATCTTCCGGTACCTTTACGCCTCCCTCTCCCTGTATCGGTTCAAGGATAACGGCGGCGGTATTGCTGTCCACCGTTTCTTCCAGTTTCCCGATGTCGTTGAACGGTACGAACTTGTAGTTCGGCATGAGCGGATTGAACTTGTTCCGGTGCTTCGTCTGCCCCGTGGCTGAGGCGGTGCTGATGGTCCTGCCGTGGAAACTGCCGGCGGCGGCGATAACATCGAGCCGGCCGGTTACTTTTCTTGCCAGCTTTATGGCAGCATCGTTGGCCTCAGCTCCGCTGTTCTGAAAAAATATCCGGGTAAGTCCTTCCGGGAGTATTTCCGCGAGAAGCTTCAGAAGTCTTGCCCGGGCCGGTGAATAGGTGAGTCCCGAATTGGGATTTTGTATGATCTTTCCGGCCTGTTCGGTCAGGGCTTTGGTTATGACAGGATTTCCATGGCCGATGCATGTAACTCCCCAGCCGGAAGTAAAGTCAAGATACCGGGTTCCTTCTTCATCCCAAACGTAAACGCCTTCTCCCCGTTCAATCGAAATATTCTGTTTTACGAAAAAAGGCGCCATGTGGGCATCTTCTATTTTTTTTGTGTTTATGTTTTCGGCCATCCATGTCCTCCTGTTTTAAAGTATTTTATCAATAGGACCTTCTATAATCCAGTGCTTGCCGGATTTTGCCGAGTATCAATATCAAAAAAATATCAAAAAAAATCCCGCTTAAATTCCTGTTTACCATGCCCGGGACGGCTAATTGCTTTTCCAACAATACCTTACGGGGATTCAGAAAAGTGTGTAAAATAAAAAGAACCTAAATAAAAGTCTTGCCATAATACGGTAAACGGAAGGAAAAATGGACGACAGACTTCTGGTGCTTAAAATGATTGCATACATCGAAAAAAACCTCCGCGGTCAGATTAATGCCGAGACAATGGCTGTAAAATCCGGATATTCGGCCAACCGGCTCAGGCAGAAATTCTACACCGTCACAGGAGATACGCCAAGCGGGTACATCCGGAAACGGCGCCTGAGTGAATCGGCCAAGGAGATTCTGGACGGAGCTAGAATTATTGATGTAGCGCTTAAGTACGGATACAGTTCCCAGGATAATTTTACCACCGCCTTCCGTTCCTATTTCGGTATCCCCCCAAAAGAACTATACACTGTTCAGGGGAAGTATCGCCGGTTTGTACGAAAAATGAGGGAGGTATACAGTATTATGGAAATTGAAAAATTAAAACAGCCGAGTCTTTGCACAACACTAATGGGATGTGTAAAAGGAGCATCTGATTACTTTGATTATGATTATTCTGCACCGATGCTCTTCGGACTCACCGGTCATGGGTTCATCATCAATATTCACAAAGAACTCTGCCCGAGCGGCCCGTATGTCTGGAACAAGGATGAGTTTTTCCGGCTCCTTACGGGATTAGGGATCACGGCCGTGGAAAAACTGCGGTACGTGAAAGGAGAAGATTCTCCTGCTAAGCTGGAAACCTTAGAGAGCAGTCTGAAAAATCATCTGGACGCGGGTGAACTCTGTATGCTGGATTTTCTGGAGCATCAGCTTTTGAACGGATACGATGAGAAAGGTCTTCTTCTGCTTCAGCCCTGGAACGGACAGGCCTCTACGGAAATCCCGAGAATCACCTACGGCAGCTGGGCGGAGTGTTTAACCAAGGAAGGGTGGGTGCATTTTACCGTTTTAAAAAAATCCCGGCCCGGAAAAAACATGGTTCAAGGGGCCGCGGAAGCGCTGAAGTTTGCCCTGGACATGTACCGGAATCCTGAGAAATATCAGAGCCCGGACTACAGGATCGGGTATGGCGCGTACGAGTCTTGGATCGACGGGGTACGGCGGGGGTTGGGAACCAGTCACGGTCACTGGTGGAACGGTCATGTTTGGACCGAATGCCGGGAAAACGCGGCCGCGTTTTTCTCCGAGTTCAAAGACTACCTGGAAGACGGCGGGAAAGGCGCGGCTCTTTGTGATGAACTGACCGGGATCTACCGGAATGCTGCCCGGGAGCTCGGTCAGGCAAAAGAGAAAGATGTCCCTCCGGACAAGCAGGAGGAACACCTGACCTTTGCATTAGATCAGGAAAAGAAAGCCGAGAACCGGATTGAGGAGCTGGTGTCTCTTATCGGCTGATTATATTGCCTGAGACTGTTTTAACGCCGCGGCAGACCCGTCTCACCTTCCGGTATGCGGGTGGAACGCGGCCTGCCGCCGGCGTATGGCGTTACTCACGTATGGAACAGGGACATTTTTTTGGGTTATTCCTTGACTAGGTCAGGGGAATGGTATATATTTTTAATGATTACCGACCGACGGTCGGTCGGCGG
>CAYLLE010000166.1:0-6277 GCA_964384485.1 uncultured Spirochaetales bacterium
TGAATGACTGGAAACATAACCCGGGTGATTTCAATTTTTGGGATTTTTCAAAACCTATTTGGTTGTCTGTAGGTTTGCATTGTGCTGAGGCGCGTTGGGGTAATTTATGGGCTCCGCTAAAAGGAGAAGTGGAAATTTTAATATCTGATATGGTGGAAAGGCTGAGACGTTATCCAGATACTGAGGAAATAAGGAAGTCGGTTAACCAAAGGAAAGGGAGTAATTTTCTTTTTCCCGGAACCATACCGACTGCAGTTGCTGCTGATGGTGTAATAACCGGGAGCGGGGGAGAGATCAACAGTTTACTGATTTGGGGAATAAAAAAAATTGTTGAGGTTTCCAACGATACTACCTGGCTCCGAACGATCCTGCCAAAAATTGAAAAAATTTTTTTCGATTTGATGAATACATTCGATCCGGATAAAGATTTTCTTCCCACAAGTTACAGCCACTATTCCGGGATGGAATATCAACCGAGTCACTTTTATTATAACGGATATAAACTTGATCCGACAAATCCTGCACGCGGAGATGAACCTTTAGAACGGGTGGATACAGCGGTAATTACCGCTCTAAATGCAGAAGCTCTCGCATGGATTTATGGAAAATTAGGATCAGTTGATAAGAGGAAGCATGTATTGGAAATATGTGACGCCATAATCCGGGCGGTCATTGTCAAGATGTGGGACGAGGAGGAATCATTTTTTTTCAGTCTGCGTGATCTAACTGAAGAAAAAGTACCAATCCGTGAAGCCGGGGCATTCCTGCCGTTTATATTCTCAAATGTTAATGAAAAATTCGGTGAAGCCTTTCATAGTTTAACGGATGATAAATGTTTTTCAGCAGTCTCTCCGCTTCCTACTGTCGAAAGGAGGAATCCTGCTTATGCTCCGGATGCATCCTGGGATGGTGTCAAGGTAAAAGGCCCATTCGGGTGCATGTGGAATGGACCGGCCTGGCCTTTTATGTCTTCCCTTCTCCTTTACTCTCTCGGTGAATACACGAGGCGAAACGGACATGTTTATGATGAACTATGGCAGGATTTATTTCTATCCTATACAAAAATGATGTTCAGGGATGGAGATCTCAATATACCTGAGGCCGTGGAACACTATAATCCGGAAAACGGGCAGCCGTTAAGCCAAGAAGAGCACTATTTTCATTCTTTGTACATCGACTTATTAATAACTCAGTTATTCGGAATTATAATTGAAGATGAAAAGATTCGATCTAATCCCATAAAATACGGTCCTGAAAGGTGCCTTGTCAGCGGATTAAACATAAAGGAAAAAAAGTACACTTTAGAATACACAGGAGGTTCCCGCGGGGAACTGCGAATATTAGGAGAAGAAGAAAATGATAAAACTGAGAAAGCATCCGGATGATACATGGACAGCTCCATACAAAGATACCTGGTTAGATGATTCTGAGTTCATTACATTATCAAACTTGGAAAACAAAGAAAGTCGTGACGGAGATCTCGTTTTTTCTTCCGGGAAAACTCTATTTCGTATGCGGTTTTGTGGGACCGGTATTATCCGTTTCACCTATGCTCCTGATGGTTTTCTGCCGGATGATGATTCCGGCAATGAAAATCTGGGGGCTTATGGAATAAAAAAGTATAATTGGCCGCCGGTAGATTATTCATGCCGGTTGGATGGAAATTCCTGGAAAGTAAATACTGAAAAAATAACTGTTACCGTCCAGAAAAAACCATTCCAGCTTGAGGTGACTGATGAAAATGGAAATGTTTTACTAAAAACTTCTCCAGAAGGATTCAGGTACAGGGCCTGGACTGGAACCGACAGCAGCGTTCCCGGTACTGAAAAAGCGGCTCCCGGAAATAGCGGATATGAAACTCTTGCTTTCTTTGAAAAACAGGATGACAGCGCTTTCTTCGGTTTTGGGGGTAGAACGCACCGCATCAATAGAACTGGATCCACGGCGGATCTTTTCGCAGTAAAGGTAGAAATGGAGCGGGGAGATTACGGCGGTTTTCCCTTTCCATATTTTCTTGATGTAAAGGGGTACGGGTTTCTTCTGGATAATCCCTGGCCCCATGTGTATTTTGATATGGGTAGAGAGGACAAAAACAGATGGTTCATACACACCCCCGGCGGATTTTTAGATTTTTATATTCTTTCGGGCCCTTCTTTTCCCGCAATTACAGCGCATTATTGTGAACTCACCGGATTTCCTGTTCTGCCCCCGAAATGGCTCTTGGGATTTTGGGTGTCCTGGGCCAGTCCATATTATCGTGTCGAGGAATATATGGAAATAGCCGCCCGTCTTCGCCGTGAAGAGTGGCCGTTTGATGTGATGGTGGCGGATATGAACTGGAGGGGAGGGGATTTTAACATTTTTCTGGAAGGAGATTCCGGGAATAACCTGGATTGGCATGATATACGTTTCGGGGATGGAAAAAAACTCATCGAATTACTGCATCAGAATAACGCCCATTTATGTCTTCACCTGAATACAGTAATGTACACGGGTGAGCTTTTGGAAGAGGGACTCCGATCCGGTGCGTTGAGAAAAGTTGAGGAGGGTGTGGTCGTTCCCCGGGTAACGGATAGAGAGGCCCTGGAGTGGTATTGGGATACTCATGAACCGAGAATAGAAGACGGTGTTGATCTTTGGTGGACAGACAACGGAGAGCGGGTGAACGGAGTGCTTGCCAACGGACTTCCCTCCCGCAATCTGTTTGGTCATCTGTGGAATAAGGCAATATTCACCAAGATGGAACAGGCCGGAAAGCCCGGTCGGCTGGTACTTTCTCGAGGAGGTTGGCTGGGAGCACAGCAGTTTACCCTTACTTGGCCCGGAGATACCGGTCCGGGTGTTGAACGGCTCCGAGAAGATCTACGGTGGCATCTTAATTGTTCAGTATCGGGAATTCCCTACAACACTGTAGATTTCGGCGGATTTATGATCCTGAGCAAGTACTTCCGGAATGAGCAAAAAGAATGGATGGAAATTATCATACATTCCAACGAAAACATAATACGAAGGGTTGCTCATTGCATGCTTCTGTTCACCGTACCGCGGATTCACGGCGTTGCCAAACTACCCTGGATGTATAGTAAGGAAACTGCAGCTATGTGGAGATTTTTTCTTAATCTGCGTTACAGAATCTTCCCATATATATATTCCTGGATTGTTCGGGGCACTAAAACGGGAGAGCCGGTATACCGTCCTTTGGTATGGATGCACCAGGATGATCCGGATGTTTATGATATTGATGATGAGCTTTACTGCGGTGATGATCTTCTGTTTGCCCCGGTAGTGGAAGAAGGAGCAATGGAACGGGAAGTCTATCTTCCGGAAGGAAGTTGGCTGAATTTTTGGACTGGAGAAGAAATCGCGGGACAAAGTTTAATTATAGCGGATGCGCCTTTTTTTGAACCGGCGGGACTGCCTTTTTTTATACGGCAGGGAGCAATCCTACCGTTACGAAGTCGATGTCAATACAACAGGGAGCGTCATGAAACGGAGCTCATAATCCATATTTTTTCAGGTGGAAAAACGGCATCGGGTAAAAGGAGGTTTTATGATTCCCACGATCTATATTATGATATTTCTTATACCATTCAAGGAAAAAAATTACACATGTCTCTGAATAACCCTCTGACCACAGAACGTAAAATAACAGCGGTTTGGCATTTCCGCCCGCGAAAAATCAGCACAGATGCGGATTTAAAATCCTATCCATTCGAAGAGGAAGCTTGGGACATAGAATTTACTGCGGCACCTAAAGCAATTAAGAATTTGATAATAGATTGTTCGGAGAATAATGATCACCATGGCGTATAACGGTATTTTTCGGGAATCTCCTATTTCCTCCGTCTGTCCTCAAGGCTGGCTGAGAAAATTCCTGGAGACACAAATATCCGGATTAACAGGAAATATTGAAGCGGCAGGTCCGCCGTTTGACGATGCAGGATGGGGTCTTCCCTTTAAAAGGGTAGATTATCCGAATAACACATTTACCGATGATTGGTGGCCTTATGAACAGACCGGGTATTGGCTGGATGGTGCGGTTCGCACAGCTTTTCTTGCAAATCACCAGACTTTAAAAAATAGGGTGGTATCAAGGATAGAAGCAGTGCTTGAATGCCAGGCAAGTGACGGCTATCTAGGTCCGGAAAATCTTAGAAAGTCGGAAAAACAAAACCGGTGGGCACATGCTGTTTTTTTCCGCGCCCTAATGGCATACTATTCCGCAACACAGGATGACCGAATCATATCTGCGCTTACACGCCATTACAAATCCAATACCAGCAGTCATTTAGATGGGAGAGAGGTTGTTAATACCGAAATAATGTTCTGGCTTTATGGAATCACTAACGATAGAACGGTCCTTGAGTGTGCCGGGAGCACATACATGGCATATCTTTCGAAAAACAAAAATTCTCCAATGCATCCGGAGTATATGCGCCAAGACGACACCGCTCGGGAACACGGAGTTACCTATAATGAAATAGCAAAACTGGCTGCAATATATTCAATTTATATTGATGATCCCGATATGCTCAGCGCTGCGGTGAATGCATATGAGAAACTGCAGAGAGATCAGGTTCTTGTCGGCGGGGTTTGCAGTTCAGCGGAATTTTTGGAAGGGAATGACCCTCTTGACAGCTCTGAAGTATGTGATATTGCCGACTACACCTGGAGCTTGGGATATCTTCTTATGGCAACGGGCAATCCCATATATGCTGATAGAATCGAGTACGCCGTCTTCAATGCTGCTCCAGGTGCTGTTACTTCCGATTTTAAGGCGTTGCAGTATTTCTCATGTGCCAATCAGGTGATTGCCGCTGAAAATTCAAACCACAATCTATTCCGGCGCGGAGAAGGGTGGATGTCCTTTTCTCCTTCACCGGGAACCCAATGCTGCCCTGGAAATATCAACAGAGTTATGCCGAACTTTATCAGCCGAATGTGGATGTCATCTGGTGATGGACCTGCCGCGATGATGTACGGTCCTTCCCAACAAACGTTTTTTATCGGAGAAAAAAAAGTTCTAATTGAAGAAAAAACGGGCTATCCATTTGATGATGAAATCAACTTTACCTTTGATCTTGAAATACCGGTCAAATTCACTTTAACTCTCCGGATTCCGGAATGGTGCAGGAGTGCCGTAATTACGGTTAACGATGAGCTCTATGAACAATCGATTCGGGGTCCGGAAATCTTTGTTATAAAACGCATCTTTAAAAAAGGTGATAAAATCAGACTTCATGTTCCCATGCATTTGTATGCAAAAAAATGGCCCAAGGGAGGGATTTCTCTCCATTACGGACCTCTCGCACTTTCTCTCCCGATCCCAGCAAGGCGTGAAATTCAACAGGGATTTCTGCCATATAAGGAAAGTTTCTACGGATGGAATCTTTTTCCTGACGGTGAGTGGAACTACGGGCTTTTTGAAATAGAAAAAACTATAAATCAGGCTGAAATCATCTTAGATAAAAAATTTTATACCGGGCTCTGGGATCCGGAGCATTCCCCTCTGCGGGTGACAATTCCGGCTTTTCGTATTCCTGACTGGAAAATCCAAGAAATAAATAAGGTGGAAACAGAAAAATATTCCGCTCAGGGACTAACAAGGTCCTCTATTCAAGGTAGTTTCATGCTGACACCAGATTTGCCTTCAAGACAATCTGTTAAAAAAGCGGTTCTGAATGGTGAGGAAGTTTCAATATGTCTGATACCGTTTGGTTTCACTGATTTACGAGTAACAGTTTTTCCGGGCATATATTATTGAATATGGTCTAGAGAGTATCGGTGGTAACTATCCTTACGCCCAGGCGGCAGAAAGCGCCTCACCTTCGTTTTCTCCCGATGCATTGTCAGGTGATATTTAGCAAATCACCGCGGCAGTACTTCTAATGACCGCGTAAATCAGTTTTGTGTACAGCGATTTAAGCATAAGACCCTTGATTTCAAGTGGTCCCCAACGTACCACCTTGCCTTTTAAAACGTCATCACGGCAATCCATAAGCGTGATTTTTCTGCTGCTTATGCCGTTTCACGCCTCTCTGCATTCCCGGGAAACTAATACGGAATTTCTTTCATGCGAGTTTGTACCAACTAACATTATTTATACAGTTAAGTACAACCGGTATTAAGTCAAGTTAAAACGTTTTACCTATATTGATCCCAAACCCCCGGCAATATTCCGAAATATCCGCCCAGGCGCCGGCTGTGTATACCGTTTCCGAGATTAGGGGCAGGGGATGCCGGGTATACGGTTCTATACCGCCGATGGTTTCCAGCT
>CAYLLE010000167.1:0-6198 GCA_964384485.1 uncultured Spirochaetales bacterium
TTATGCAATATAAAAATTGTAGTACATAATTTGACTAAGCTAAGTGTCCCAGTTAAATTTCTGTATGTTTTCGTTTTAAATACTCAGCGAGAATATCGTCATCGATATACTCAAATTCAATAGCAATTTCTCCGAAGATTGTTAAGACGGGTAAAAACCGCTCATAGAGAATAAGTTCCTCTATAGTTATTATGATCTTCACCAAAGGAGGGGTAACCCGAGGGAAGATATTTGCGGCATCATCGGCCTCACCCTACATTAAAATACTAAACTAAGTCTGGACTTAGTTTGATTTACATTATACATTGTATTCATGAGAAGTTATGGAGTGCATGAAGCAAAAACACATTTATCGCGATTGCTCAATACTGTTGAAAACGGCGAAGAGGTATACTTAAAGCGGGGAAATAGTATCATCGCGAAGATTGTTCCTGTTATTGAATATCCCGCACCGAAGCGGCCCCCGGTGGGGAAGGTAACCTCCGGCCCGATAACCCTTTCCGACGACGCGTTTGAACCGCTTACCGAAGACGAGTTATCCGAATGGGGTTTGTAGGTGGAATATCTTTTAGACACCTGCACGTTATTATGGCTTTGTTCCGCACCGGAGAAAATAGGGGTGCAGGCGAAAAAAATCATCAACGGACCTCAAGCTGAGCTCGTTTTCAGCCATGCTTCTCTCTGGGAAATGACATTAAAATCCACTGCGAATAAAATGACATTTCCGAAACCGCTGCGTCGCTGGATTGAAGAGCAGGAACAAATTTGGCGGTTCACATGGCTTGGAATTTCCAAAGAGCACATTCTTACCACGGAAGAACTGCCGAGACATCATAAAGACCCCTTTGATCGACTTATTGTAGCGCAGGGATTACGGGAAAACATGCCCATATTGACTTCGGATAAATATATTCAAGCCTATCCGGTGGAGTGTGTATGGTGACTATCGGAGCCGATGGCATAGATTGATGTGCTTTTATTTCTACTATGCCCGATCTCTTTTGACTTTCACGGTTGCAGACTTTTTTACGATGTTTATAAAAAGTGTTCGGGTGAATTCCGATTTCACTACCAAATACTGGAGTCAGGTTTTTAAGAATTAGGAAATTATATGCAGACCCGTCTAAAAGAACAGATCACAATCGGAACACACACGTTGGCAAACCGAATTGTTATGCCGCCGATGGTCATATGGAAAGCAGACCAGTCGGCAGAGGTTACTCAGGACCACGAATCTCACTACCGGGGATCCGCAGGACCTGGTCTGATTATTGTGGAAGCTACATCTGTCAGTCCGGAGGGACGTCTAGCTGCAACACAACTCGGTATTTTTGAAGACCGGCACATTGCCGGTCTAAGCAGGCTTGCAGGCATTATTAAAGACGGCGGCGCCGTTGCCGGAATACAAATACACCACGCCGGTGGAAAAGCAACAGAGAAAACAACATATGGTCTCACACCCCTGGTCCCGTCAAAATCCGGGGTTCCGGAAGGCAGGAAGTGTCGGGAGATGAACGAAGATGATATACGTCGTGTTCAGCAGGATTTTGTTGCTGGTTCGAAACGGGCTGTAGAAGCAGGATTCAGCTATATTGAGCTCCATTTTGCCCATGGTTATCTGGGAAGTCAGTTCCTGAGTCCTTTGACAAACCGCCGCAGCGACAAATATGGCGGGAGCTTCGAAAACAGGATGCGCTTTCTGGGTGAAACCCACCGTCTGGTTAAAGACGCTGTTCCTTCACTGGTACTGGTTAGCTGCCGCCTTGGTGTAGCCGACGGAAGGCAGGATGGGTTACCTCTGCAGGAGGGAGTTGCCGCGGCGAAAATGCTTGAGGATGAAGGTATGCCTCTTTTGGATATATCCGCCTGTCATGGTGTGCCGGAAAATCTTTCACCCGCGGAAAGCCGGTTTTCCGGACTCATGCATCTTGCCAAAGCAGTAAAACAGGCGGTTAAAGTTCCTGTTATCGGTGTGGGAGGTGTGAAAACTGCTGACCAGGCGGAGAACGCGCTGGAATCCGGAATGGCTGATCTTATAGCTGTCGGTAGAGGAATGCTTGCCGATCCGGGCTGGGCGCAGAAGATCCTGAATGATAACGAAGAGGCTGTCAGCCGTTGTATCGGCTGTAAGCCCTGTTTCTGGTTTAAGGATCCTGAAAAGTGTCCGGCGAGAAAAAGCTTGCCGGCGGCGAACCATCTCCGGATCTTCTAGACGTTATACACTCTTGCCAGCTGCGGCAATCCTGGTATCGTGAGTATGCGCGAAGTGAAGGAATGGATCCGTTAATTTTTACACTCATCCATGAGTTTATCCACTTGTGGTTAGGAAGTTCCGGTTTAAGTGATGTAAGCCTAGAACCTGACGCACAATCGACAGAGGTATGGTGCAATAAAGCAGCTGCTGAGTTTCTTGTCCCTTTCGCCGAATTAAAAAAAACTGAGGTCTGAAATGGTCCTTGATCAAGAGATACAAGTTCAGCACACTCGTTATTCTTCGGCCGGCTATGTTCCTTGATATGTAGAGCCGGTTAAAGAAGAATGCCCCAGAAGAATCTTTTTTTAATCAATAGAGACGGAACTTTTCATTAAACACATGACAATCATTACGGTTCCCAGCGTTCGATACCGCGTCGGGAGGCAGTCGTTTCCACCGCTTCGGAAAATGACCAAAACAGGAGGAGCTGCCAGCCCGATTCAGCCATCTTGGGGCGGCCGGTAAAGCGGGTAAAATCGGAAAGAAAAACATCAGCTAGTTCATTATCAAGAAGTTCCCAATAATAGATAAGTTTGTCTTTATTTCTGAGTATCAAGTTCTGTGTCGGCAGTTTGTCTCTTTTATGATTGTTGATATTCGGATCGGCGGGAAGGAGATTCCAGAGTGAGTTATCGTGACGAAGAGAGTAGGGGATGGCATGATCAACGTCGAAGCTCCGGGTTAAAGCTTTCCCGGACCACACGCATTCCAGATGCCGGGCACCGGCGTATACGCTCCGCGCGGCGTTCACGCTCCGTTCCGGGAAGACCGGGTTCAAGAACAGATGGATGATATCCCGCACATGCAGTGCATTACGGCTCAGCTCTCCGGTTAATTGCGCCCAGCGCATGCTGATGCTGTCGCCGATCCAGTGACCTAAGAGTACCAGTTCTCTCCAAATATCGGCATGAAAAACGATGGTTTTTCTGTCCTTATCGTAACTGAAAGGTTTATCAGAATTTCCGCCGCCTCCGGAATAGTAGACGGGACCGTTGATCACCGCTGTTCGGATTTTGCTGCTGACGGTTTTTAACAGCTGCCGGGTCCATTTGTCGATTCTGTTGTTGTCGCGGTCAAAGACAAACTGTGTAAGTCCTCCAATCTCTTTGTACCGTTCAGCCAGTTCCTGTAGCGCAGAGCGGAAAGCAATCGGTTTTTCGAAATCGTCATGTTCACCCCGGATCTGGGGAATGAAGTGTTCAGCTGATACAATGGGCCAGTAATATTCCGTCCACCTACGGACTACTGAACTTACCGGGATATGCACGTTACCACGGTCATCCCATGAAACAGTGTTTGTCTCTATTAAAGCGATATCACAGAGGGCTTTTATCAGGGCGAACTTGTAGGTTGCTGTTTTTCTGTCACGGTTGATTATGCTTTCAATCTTGTCGACCGATTCCGATACAGCGCTTCCCCGGTAGGTTAGAACGAGGGTTGCCCAATGGATATCATCCCTTCCCAGGGAATCATTACTTTGCCAGCTGCCGCTGAGTTCAAAACCGAGTCGTTCAAAGAGCAGCCGGATCCTGCTTTCCGGCCGGATGAGCATCAGTCTATTGCTGCTGTCCCTTCCGCTTTCCGGATTGATGTCTCCCCGTTTTACCGGGAATGAGAGCACCAGGGTGCCGTTTACTTTTAATAATTCTCTAATCTGAAACGCGCTTTGAAATAATTCTTCATCCGGAATATGCATAATGACTGCCGACAACAGCAGCCCGTCGAATTGCCGGAGCGGTATATCCGCTTGCGGGATTGAATCCGGGAGTGAACCGTGAAACAGCCTGCCGCGCAGTTCCGGGTGTATTTCCCGCGCTTTCCATAAAAGAGCTTCTGATGCTTCAATACCGTATACATCCAGCTGAAGCTCATTCAGGAGGAAGCTCATGTCTCTTCCCGAACCGAATCCGATTTCTAGGACTGTCCTGCATTGTGAAAAGATATGAGGAAGCAGGGAATGTATCCCTTGGTCCGCCTGTTCCCAGCGGCTGCAGAACTCGTCGGCATTTTTGTTGTAAGCAGAAATGGTTTCCTGGTCCATTTACGGTTATTAGGATAGCATATTCGAAGAGGGGTGGGAATTCGTAAGTTTGGCATGACCCGGGGAGTCGGTTTTGTTCAATATGGTTTTCAGTGAGAACTACTGACTGGTCCAGTCCATGATTCTCAAACCCTCAACCCGCTTGAATTCTTTGGTGTTGTTGGTAACCAGGATTAAGCCTTGGCTTCGGGCATGACCGGCTATGTGGAGATCGTTTACACCAATGATTGTTCCCTTGCTGTCCAGGTCCGCCCGTATATCACCGTAGTGAGCAGCGGCAGATTCATCATAGCTTAAAACATCCAGACGAGAGACAAAGTCCTCCACGTTCCGGCGGTTGCGTTCAGGAAGGGAACTCTTTTCCACCCCATGGATTAATTCAGACAGAGTTATGGAACTGATACACATATGTCCGGCATGGGCATTGAAGGTGCCCAGGAGTTTCTCGGGACGCCGCTTTATTACATAGATCACTGTATTGGTATCGAGCATGTATTTCAGCATTTAGAAAGGTTCCCGTTCCGGCTGCTCTTGAGATGCCCGTTCTGTCATGAAATCATCAGTAACAACTTCGTCGACGGGATGAAAGAAGCTGTCCCAGCTGTTATGTACTGGTTCGATGATCCGCATGTTTCCTACAACTCGCACTGAGACTTTCTTTACATCCTTGGGGAACCGGGTATCCGCCGGAAGACGTACAGCCTGAGTTCTGTTATTTTCGAAGACTGAGCCTATGTGCATGTTGCCTCCTCTTTGCGCTATATACCTAAAGTATATAGCACTTGGCGTTATTTCACAAGAGATTCCATGATTCACTTCTAAATTACACAAGGTGTTGACCGGGAATTGCTGCAGCTGATTGTTGTTCAATTCGTTATTAGCATGGTCGGTATGTTGAATAACTTTTTCCTGCCTGCTATGCATCTGCAGAATATTTTTCTCTGTGAGTTCGACGGTCTATGAAACTACTTGGTCCATATTAGTTACCATTTGGGAAGCGTAAACTCTCGCCGGTAGTGATTATTTTTGGCAACAAGAATGTTCATCCATTGGGTGCTGTTTCGGTGCAAGTAATCTATTAACACGTATGCGCCATTCTTCGAGAGTGACGTCATTGAGCCGATAATGAACAAAATATCCCTGTTTATCGTTGATTAACAACCCTGCGTCGCGCATGATACGAAGATGCTGAGACACTGCCCCTTGGGTCATACCAAGATGTTCGGCAAGTGCATTTACACACATCGAACGTTTCTTGAGTAACCCGACAATTTGTACTCTGGCTTCGACGGAGAGGATCTTAAGTACTCGTGCAAGAAACTTTGCTTCATTCATAACATTAGTATATGCTAATATACTGGTTTTAGAAGTGATTGGTCAAGCCGCTTTTACATCTTTATGAAATCTTAACTAAATCTGGTCAGGAGTTATGCAAAGTTTCAGTATCTATAGGAATATATTGAATTACCAGGAGGCGTATTTATGAAAAAGCTTATTTTAATTTTCATTATTCCATTATTGTTTGGTACAGTTTTATTTGGATGTGTTGATGAAGAAAGTTTGCAAGAGGGACAAGAGGGAGTAGAACCCCAGCAACAAGAAGAAACTTTTTAAGATGAAGATTAACATCCAATAGTAACTGTTATTCTTTCTTTATCGCGTGGTTGGCAGGAAACGCCGACCACGCTTTTTTTTCTACCATATTTCATTATGATAAAAGTCAAACGATTTTTTTCTCCTGCTCCATTATTTTCATCATTCGGTTATAAAAAAGCCTTACACTGGTATTTTGAAAAGAGGCTCATATGATAATCACGGTTTCGAAACAGCTTTTGAAATAAGCTCAGTTAAAAATAAAAAAGGGAGTCGGCGCATCTCTCTTAGCTTAGCTTAAAAAGATGTC
>CAYLLE010000168.1:0-6183 GCA_964384485.1 uncultured Spirochaetales bacterium
GAGTCAGGAGACCTGCCTGTAGTACCCGTTCGTTGAACGGTGTATCTCAATCACAATCTTCTGGGTTGGAGAGCGTGAGCCGCTTCGGAATACAGAGCTTAAAACAATTCTCAATAATTGACATCGCTTTACCCTCCCCCCATGCAAGATTCCACGACAATCACATTGGAGGAACTATGAAAAGAATTATTCTTTTATTAGGCTGTTTTTTCTTAGCAGGTGCGCTTTTGTTTGCAGCCGGAGACCAAGAGACCACCTCTACCGAAAATGCCGCCGGCGAAAAAACGGAAGTAGATGTAATCCGCTTAGGAGGAGGAGATTACGGTTACCCTTCTCCCTACACGCATTATCCGAGAGGCCCGGGGGGCTTCAAGATGATGCTTATTTTCGATAGCCTTTTGGAAAGAGGTGAGGACGGCCTTATTCCATGGCTGGCCGAGGACTATGAAATCAAAGGCAACGGGAAACAGTATCTCTTTACCATACGGGACGGGGTAACATGGCACGATGGCGAGCCTCTTACCGTAGAAGACGTTAAATTCAGTTTTGAATATCCGTTGGAACATCCGATGGCTTGGCCCTATATCAGTAGAGCCGATATAGAAAAAGTAGAAATCATCAACGACAGCCAAGTAATGATTACCACGAAAAACGTCAACGCATCTCTGCTGTACAATTTCGGGCGGAGCCGCATCATCCCCAAACACATTTGGGAAAACGTTGAAACCCCGAAAGAGTACACTAAACCGGACGCCGTCATCGGCACCGGCCCCTATGTGCTGACCGATTACAGTAAAGAACACGGCACTTACCGGTTCGAAGCATATGAAAATTTCTGGGGACCGGAACAAACAGTCAACGTTATTGAATTCCTATCTGTAAGCGAACCCGTACTTGCTTTTGAAAACGGGGAAATAGATTTGACCAGAATAAGCCCCGATTTATTGGACCGATATCAGGAGAACCCCGAATATAAAGTAGTCCGGCGGCCCGCATTTTGGGCATACCGTTTTGTTTTCAACATGAAGGATATACCGGAGTTTCAAGACAAGAAAGTCCGGCAGGCATTCAGCTACGCCATCGATTCCGAAGAATTGATTGAGAAAATCGAAAGGGGTGGAGGTGTACCGGGAAGTGCCGGAATACTGCCGCCGGATCATATCTATTATAATCCCGATGTAAAAAAATACGGTCACGACGCTGAACATGCAACACGACTTCTCGATGAAGCGGGCGTCGATGATCCATCCTACATTCTGAAAGTCCGCGACAACCAAGTCAGACTGGCCGAGCTGGTGCGTGAGCAGCTCGGACGTGTCGGGATAGATGTAACCATCAAGAGTTCCGATCGTGCAACACACGACGGCGTTATCGACAAAATGGAGTATGAATTGGCAATTGTCGGTCACGGTGGATGGGGTAGTGAACCCGATTACCTTATCGAACGGTTCGTCGGTGAAAAGGTCGACCAACAGAGGATGTCCAGCACAGGAGCGAAAGGCTATAACAATCCGGAGTTGAACTCACTGCTTTTTGAACAACAAAAAGCATTCGACAGCGAAAAACGGAAAGAACTGCTTCATGAAGCGCAAATAATACTATCGGAAGATGTTCCGGAAATCCCTCTGTACTATACCGCCGGATACACGGTGTATCGGCCGGAGAAATACGACGGGTGGATATTCATGTTCGATCATCACAGCTTGACCCATTCAAAACTGTCTTATTTAAAAAAAGAATAACCGAGGGAACACACATTGAAAAAAAGGGGACGAGAAAGAATTTTCGAATACGCCTCAACACTACTGATTATCGTAACACTGAATTTTCTCCTCCCCCGGGCCATGCCGGGGGACCCCTTTTTGTTCATTTCTGCCGATCAGGACCAAGACGTTATGTACACGGAGGAACAGCGGCAACTCTATCTCGAGTACTACGGATTGAACAAACCTATTCTCAGGCAATATGTTTCCTATTTAGGCAAACTATTAACGGGAAACATGGGCCAAAGCCTCTATTACAACGAACCGGTAAGTTCTATTATTGTACGACGTTTAGTCTGGACTTTTTTTCTCGTAATCGCTGCGGTAGTGATAAGCACTGTTTTAGGAATATTACTGGGAAGTATCTCCGCCTGGTATAAAGACAAGTGGGTAGATAAATTACTGTTTCTTCATTTGATAACGTTTTCCGAAATTCCCTCTTTCCTGCTGGGCCTTATTCTGTTATTCGTTTTTGCAGCATCACTGAATTTATTTCCTCTGTCCGGTGCGATAAGTCATTTCAAAGAGTTCGGTACAGTGTTTGAACGATTCGCTGATATACTCCATCATGCGGCCCTACCGGTCCTTGCTTTATCTATTGCCCGGATCGGGGGCACCTATCTGCTCGGTAGAAACAGTGTTACCACTGTACTCGAAAAAGAATTCGTCACGACCGCCCGGGCAAAAGGACTACCAAGATTTCGTATTATCACAAGTTATGTGATAAGAAACGCACTATTACCGGTAGTGACCCGGGTTTTCTTGAGTTTAGGTGGAATGGTCGGAGGGGCTATACTCGTCGAAAACGTCTTTGCCTATCCCGGATTGGGACTCCTGATGAGGGAAGCCGTTATGGTGCGAGACTACCCCCTCATACAAGGTATATTTTTAGTTGTTTCTCTGTTCGTATTAACTGCAAACTATTTAGCTGATTTTCTATACGGAAGAATCGATCCACGCATCAGAGATAAGACACATGTTAAAACTAGTACATAAGCTAAAACAGTTTTCTTTCACCGGTAAATTAAGCGTGGCCTTTATTATTCTCATACTGCTTATTGCTGTTTTTGCTCCCTATTGTTCGTTGTATCCTCCCGATAAGGAGTCCGGTGCTCCGCTGCAACCACCTGGAAAAGGCCATATCTTCGGTACTGACGATCTGGGATACGATATCTGGTCACAAATATGTTACGGAGCAAGGATCAGTCTGCTGGTCGGATTCGGCACATCTTTCCTGTCCGCCTTCGGGGGCGGTATTATCGGCATGTTGGCCGGTTATATAGGAGGTCCTACCGATAGGGTACTCATGCGCATCGTGGACATAATCATTATTATTCCCGGACTGCCGGTTATGATCGTCATGGCCGCCTTTTTAGGTCCCAGCCTTTTGAACATCGTATTAGTCATCACCCTCTTTTCGTGGGTCAGACCCGCGCGAATCGTTCGTTCTCAAGTGCTGATGCTCAAAGAGATGTACTATATTAAATCAGCGGAAACGTACGACGCCTATCCTTTGTACCTTGTTAGAAAGCATTTTTTTCCCGAGGTGTTTCCGTTACTGGCTGTTACGATTATTAGACTTTCCGGCAGAGCAATCGTAATGGAAGCAGGACTCTCTTTTTTAGGGTTGGGCGATCCCACTTCAAAAAGCTGGGGATTGATAATCCATCATGCGACCAATTTTGAAGGTATCTATTTTACACCCTTCTGGAAATGGTGGCTTCTCTACCCTTGGCTGGCGCTTTCGCTGCTCATCGTCTCTTTAGCTTTTCTCAACAGAGAATTAGAGGACATATACAGTTTAAGAAGATAAATGAAGGAGTATTATGTGACGGGAAGTCAACCTATTTTAACGATCCAAGATCTATCTGTAATTTACAATACGAAAGATGAAAAAATAACTGCGGTAGACACGGTCGGTTTAACCATGATGCGGGGAGAGTCTATAGGTGTCATAGGAGAATCGGGTTGCGGGAAAAGCTCCTTAGCGCTCAGCATTATGGGACTCATTAAAAACGGATACGTTACCGGTAAGGTGAAGTATAATGAGGTAGACCTTTTAACACTGCCGGAAATCAAATTGAATGCATACCGTTGGCAGGAAATAGCGATTGTGTTTCAGAACTCGCTTGAAGTGCTCAATCCTGTCCTGACGCTGAAAGAGCAAATGAGAGAGACGATTAAAGCCCACTCCTCTCTTACGCGAAAAGAGACGGATGAAAGGATTGTAGATCTCTTCTCCCGTGTGGGCTTAGATCCTCGATGGGAAGAACAATATCCTCACCAGCTGTCCGGCGGGATGAGACAACGGGTTTTAATCGCCATGGCGCTGACCTGTGATCCAAAATTGATCCTCATTGATGAGCCTACCTCCGCTATAGACCCTAGCAGCAAAAGGCACGTCATCAAACTATTACAGGAGCTCAAAGAAACACACGGATTTTCGATGATCGTTATCTCTCACGATATGAAAACGGTAAGCGAACTCACTTCAAAGGTAATTACCATGTATCAGGGAAGATTTATAGAAATCGGCCCTACCGAAGAAGTGATTCGTGATCCCGCACACTGTTATACCAGAGGTTTGTTGAATGCCTCTCCGGAATTGTTTCCTCATAAAGACCTGTGGGGGATTGCAGCTTCGATAGAAACGGAGACAACAATGTCAAACACCACTAATGATGAGGACGGTTCGGGATGCGCTTTTTTTCCGCGGTGCCCCCAACGCAGCGAGCATTGCTCATCGAAAAGACCGGAGCTGCAGTATATCGGTGTCGAGAGGATGGTTGCATGCAATAAAGGCGGCATAGAGACCTTCCTCGAAGCCGACAACATCGAGAAAACATTCAGGCTGAAAAGCGGTGATTGCATTGAAGCGGTAAAAGGGGTGGACATCAAAGTAAAGAGTGGAGAAGTGGTTGCCTTGGTCGGAGAATCCGGCTCGGGCAAATCGACTTTGGCCCACATATTGGCGGGCGTCCAAGATGCCGACAACGGGAACGTATATTTTATGGGAAGGGAAGTTGACGACCGTTGGGCAACAAAGATGATAGGAGGAATGCAGATTGTATTCCAAGACCCTTTTTCCGCCACCAGTTCCCGGTTAACGGTGATCGAAGCCGTAACGGAACCTTTGGATATCATTAGATGGAAAGAACCCGCGGATAGGAAAGAGAGAGCAATCGAATCACTAAAAAACGTCCAGCTGCCGATTAGCGGGTCTTTCTTAAACCGTTCCTGCAGAAATCTCAGCGGCGGTCAACGTCAGCGTATCGCCGTTGCCCGTTCACTGATGACCGAACCGAAACTGTTGATAGCGGATGAGATTACCTCTATGCTCGACCCGTCGATTCAAGCTAATATCATACGGACTTTGAAAGGGCTTCAGAATACCCACGGGTTTTCCATGCTTTACATTACACACGATCTCTATTTGGCAAGGAAAGTCGCTGATAAGGTTTCAATCATGCAGGAAGGAAGAATAATCAGCGAAGGGCTGTCTTCGGAATTGGATACGGCATCGGAAACGATCGGTATTAAAGAGCCGATGGAAATCGGATGAGAAAAGAAAAGAGGCCACAATTGGAAAAACAATCGGAATCCGCAATGATTGAAGAGTACTTTGAGAACATGTTGAGGCAGGACGGACAACATCGTGAAAATTCGGAAGCATTTTGGGATTCGAGGGCGGAAGAGTTTTACAAAAGACAGATAAGTTCAAGCAGCACCTACCCTGAAAGAATTGCCGCGTTTTTTAGACAAAGGGGTATTATCACGGAAAACTCCACGGTCCTGGAAATAGGATGCGGAGCGGGAAGATACACAATACCATTTGCAAAAAAAGTACACAAACTGGTTGCTTCAGACATATCGTCAAATATGTTGGGTTTCATGGAGGAAAACGCGAAAAGTGCGGGCCTCGATAATATCGTAGCCGTAAAGGCGGACTGGAAAGAAGCTGACACAGGGCATCCAATAATGGCCGATCATTTTGATTTTGTCTTTTCCGTCCAAACACCCGGAACGAGAGATAAAAACGCTATAATGAAGATGAACAGAGTCTCCAAAGGATACTGCATGATCGGTCAGTTTGCGAGACGACAGGATGATTTAATGGAGCACATCAAAGCGACACTGCAAACTCCTCTGCGCCACGATCCGCATAATAATAGGGAGAGGATTATCTCGATTTTTAACCTTCTTTGGCTTCGAGGGCTGAATCCGGAAATAACCTATTTTCACGAGAATAATGAAACTGTTTTTGATTATGAAGAAGCTGTACGGCACTATGCAGGCAGATGGGGAGTTGGTGACGGCATTCAAGAAGAACTCCTGCGTAATGCTGTTTCAGAAAAATGCAGAAACGGAGAAATAACCGTGAAAAGTGATTCAACCATGGCCCTCATTTTCTGGAAACAGG
>CAYLLE010000169.1:0-6122 GCA_964384485.1 uncultured Spirochaetales bacterium
AGGTCCTGAGGTGAAAAAAATGTATTTTCCTACTCTATGAGGTGCGGAATGCGGGGTTGATGACCTTTTGTATCATTGAAAACGGGTGACAAAAATATTGTAAGCTGAATGTGATTGTTAGTTAGCCCTAGTTACGGTTACAGCAACGTTACCTTTTTTATGACCTAATTCAACATATTTATGGGCTTCAACCATTTTTTCAAATGGAAAAACTTTGTCATTTATCGGTCTTACTATTTCATTTTCTACAAGTTCTTTTATTCTTTCAAGTCTTTCTGAGCTAAGAACTAAAGCTTCATCATCTATTGAAATATAATCTTCTTGATTAGATATATGATCTTTACATGCCCTCTTCAAATTTGAACTTCTATCTTTTCCAACACAATCAAAAACTAAATTATATTTTTCTAATTTTTTTATTGCCTCATCATTATTGTAGTCCAAAACTTTATCTGCCCCTATTGATTTAACAAAATCGAATTTTGACGGACTACATACGGATGTTACTTCTGCACCGATTTCTTTTAAGTATTGGACAGCTATAATACCGGAAGTGCTTGCTGAACCATATATCAATACTTTGTCATTTTGTTTGATATTCTTTTTTTCTAAAAATTGTAAAGCCAGTAAACCCCCATATGCTACCCCGGTTGCCTCTTCATAGGAAATATTAGCTGGCATTAGCGCAAAACAACCCTGTTTAGAATTTCGTTCCTTCATCGTTTTATATTCCGCATAGGCCCCCAGGGAGAAGCCTGTCAAACCATAGATCTTATCCCCAACCTGATATTTTTTTATGTCTTCACCAATTTCAATTATCTCTCCCGCGAAAACTTGGCCAATTATTTTTTTCCTAGGTCCAAGTATGCCTATCATGAGTCGAAAAGGTATTAATAAATTGGGGGAGACTTTTGAACTTCGTATGAAAATGTCACTGTTTGTGACGGAAGTTGCATATATTTTAATTAGTAATTCATTTTTTTGGGGAGTCGGTTTTTTATACTCTTGCAGTTTAAGGATTTCAGGCGAGCCATATCTATTACATACATACGCTTTCATAAGTTCCATTTATTCTCTCCTTACAATGCCAATTCGTACTCTCTATAGCATCGGTCACATTTATTCAAGGACCTCCTTTACACATGAAATCCTACGTATAATTCACTATATCATAAACCTTGAGTTCTTCCAATCCGAAGGGCTCCGCTCCTGCTCAAGGAGTGTACATTGTCATTGGAGGGATACTTCCAGTAAGGGAGTTTTCGATGGCGAAACCCGAAACGAAATTGCGAGGGAATACGGCCGAAGTATACGGAAAATTCTGGAAGACGCGGAAAGCGTGTGTTCCCTGATTGAGCCGGAACCGTCGGGTTTTCTTCCTCTTATGGCTAGAATCCTGCCGGAAGGCAGCGCTAAGTTCTTTGCCGCATCTCCGGCCGTCGATCGAGAGCGGTCAGGTACAGAAAAGCGACTATCGTAAAGCGGTACCATGACCATTCCCTTCAGGTCTTTAGAAATCCTGTGATCCCCTGCATGACGAATTTCAGGTAGAGTTCCATGATCTCTCTGATATCCTTCTCCGGGGCTTCGATGAGCCAGTAGGAGAGTACCGAAGTCAGGACCCGCGCCGTCGCTTTTGATAGGATCACGAGGACTTCATCACCGGGATCGGAATTCCGGAAGAGCGGGAGGAACCGCTGCAGCCGCAGATACTCCGCCACGCGTGCTTCCAGCCGGGATGCGAATTCCGGCGGGGCGTTCGGGCTCAGAAACGGCCGGTAGGTCTCACGGTTTCTATGGATTTCTTCGAACAGCGCAGTGATGCGCGGCGCAGGATCGGCAGTGAGTTCCTTTGAAGTATCCAGCAGGGAGATGATGTCGTCCACCATCTGTTCGATCCCTCGTGACAGAAGATCCTGCTTGTCTTCGTAATGACGGTAGAATGTCGCTCTGTTGATATCGGCGGTTTCGCAGATCTCACTCACCTTGATATCCGCATACCCCTTCTTCTCAACGATTTCTCCCAGAGCCCGCAGCAGGTTCTTCCGCGTGCGGCGCACACGTCTGTCGGAATTCATCGTCTTCCCCCCTTTATACCCTTTGTGATGCCGATTTCAGTTCAGCATGCCGAACGTGACGCATATGCCTCAAAACGTCGTGTTTGCGACACATTACGGTATATCCGTCGCATACCCTGGTCTTGACCTCGCTCAATGCGACAAATAGTATGATAAGCAACAAAAAGTTGCATAACATACAGTACAAGGAGAAGAACACTATGTCTATAGTAAAAAATCTCACACTGCTGCTTCCGGATTTCGTACAGGACCGGCTTATGGCGAAAGTCATCAGGAGCAACAAATGGAAAACGGTACCGACATTTCAGATGCTCTTCGAGTCATACGTTATGATGGGAGCGGAGAAGGATGACCTGCTCCGGGTATTCTCCGCCGCGAAGGATATGGGAATCGATCTCTACAGAAATGCGCGGGAGACAGCTGAAATGCGGTTGAGAAAAGGTGATGAGTTCCGCCGGCTGGGGAACAGGGGCGCGGCGAGGCTGGAGTATCAGAAGGCGGTGATGCTCTACTTCGTAGCGGACTGGGTCATGTTCGAGGAGGACCGGGTAGCGGAGAACTATCATGATCTGCTTGCCGCGTCGGCGAAGGTGGATGTGCATGCGGAGATTCCGACCGAGAAGGTCTTCCTGATATGGAGGACCGGCCATATCGCCTGCAGGTTCCGTCTGCCGGACCGGAACCGTTATCCGATGCCGGAAGCCGGCTACCCGCTTGTCATGATCCATCAGGGAAACGATACCGTGAAGGAGGCGCTTCTCCTCGTAGAGGACGAACTGCTCGAGCACAGACTCGCGGTGCTGAACCTGGATCCGGCAGGATGGGGCGAGAGCAGACTCTCGGGCAACAGACTGCGTTCGATGGTCGATGCGCCGCTTCTCGTGCAGCGAGTAGAGGAGTTCCTCGATACCAGGCCGGAGATCGACGGCACGCGGATTGCAGTCTACGGTTTCAGCGGCGGAGGAACATGGTCGGCGATGTACGCGAGCGTTTCGGAACGGGTGAAATGTATGGTGAATGTCGGCGGCGGAATCCTTAACCTTGGAAAGCTGCTGAAAGGTCTTCCGGCAATGCAGAAGCGTCAGGTCATGAAACATTGGGGCTGCAGCGAGGAGGATATTCCGAAAATCGCCGGGACGATCAATTTCGACCTCATCCTGCCGAGGATAGAGGCGCAATGCCTGCTGGTGCATGGATCGAAAGACAGTCTCATGCCGGTCGAATATATACGGAAGGCTGCACAACTGATCATGGGGAAGACCGACCTCGTTGTCGTTCCCGGAGGAAACCATATGTGCAGTAAGACACTCAAGCAGGAACAGCTGCCGATGATCGGCGACTGGTTTATGAAGCATCTTTAAAAGAAAGACTGTACCGGCTAACCGTCCGCTTCGCTCGAAACGCAGAGGGAGGATTCATGGGGGAAGCCCCGCCGGCCGGAAGATGCGGGGGAGGTGCGAGGTGCGGCCGTGGAAGAAGACTGGGCTGTATCTCGCAATTTTATTAAGCAATTAAATGAATTAATGCTGTCATTGGGCCGGCATCAATGAGAGTGTTTTTCATTCAATTTCTCTTTTAATCTGGATTTGTAGGTTCGAGATAGGGACTAATTACTCCCATTTTTACCGAATAAGTTTTCTCCCAATTCATAGGGTGTCTTCTCTTGAATATGATTTTCATAATACTCGGGAATTGCCTTTTTGATTATTTCAGTTTTGTTGTTTTTTCCATTTCCTTGAGCAACCCGAGTTTATCATAAAGTTCATCATTTAGTCTTACCGTTGTCGCGTCGGTTGTGCACGCAAGCGCCATGACGATAGCCAGGTCAACTGGAGCGACATTGTTATCCCGCTTCCGCGTCAATCGCTACAGCCGGGATAGAAATGTTAATATGCGGCTCAGTATCGCCTTTGCCGAGGCTTCGTCATAATCTGGTGAAGAAGCATCTGCAAACAGATGTGCACGACCAGGATATTCGAACATCTCGCACCTGGCCCCGCCCTGTTCAACGGACGAGGAAAGGGCTGATACATGGTCTCTCTGTACCCACGGGTCGTCAACGGCGAAATGTATCTGAACCGGAACTTTGAGCCATTGTTGAAGGCCGATAAACTCGTTGGGTTCAACACCGGAATGAAATTGCAGACTCCGGCTTAAAAAAAGGGCAACGCTGCCTTGTAATGGTTATTACCACACAATCAAAAACAAGAAGCACGCCCTAAAATGCTGGAGCTACTGAGGCATGAAGCACAGATGTTGCCCCATGAGTACCAGGTCTCCGTGTCGCTGATCATCCGAGCCCCCGGCGTATCGAATCCGAGGAGTTCGAACAATAGGGGGTATGACCCCGGGCGGCCGCCGCGGAAGCGGAGGAAACCGCCATCCGGTAGTGTCCGTACCCCATTCGGATAATCCTGATAACCGGACCCGAAGCCGGATCGACAGTTTCGCCCTCCCCCGGGCAGAAGTTCCTTGACCGGAAAGAAGAGGGACAGATAGGAGTGGTCCGCTCTCCTGAGGGGCACCTCCCTCCCGGGATCGAAATCGATGGGTGCCATGAGCTTGCGATTATACTTTTCGAGCGGAATGTACCGGCACTTCGGTATATCGACGCCGAACAGCCGACCGTCGGGTTGAATTCCTCGGGAATGACTCATAAACTTGACTTGTACGTCAAGTGTTTATAACAATTTACGGAGAGAGGCAAGGGGAAATATAAAAAGAAGAATGAAAATGGAACATATCGTCATAACCGGTAGTACCCGGGGAATTGGATTCGGAATGGCACGGCACTTTCTTGAAAAGGGATATTCCGTTACCGTTTCGGGCAGCCGGCCGGAAACGGTGGAGGCGGCATTGGAACAGCTGGAAGGATATTTCCCCAAGGAGAAATACCGGGGGGTTCCGTGTAACATTGTCGATCGGGATCAGATCGTCGATTTATGGCGTGGGGGAATTGAAGCCTTCGGCTCAATCGACGTCTGGATCAATAATGCCGGAATGAATCAACCCCAAAGGTATGTTACAGAAATCGAGGAGGAGGAGTTCCGGGAGGTTTTGGAGGTAGATTTGATAAGCACGGCCTTGAATACTCGGTATATCTATTCGGAAATGATCAGGCAGGGACACGGCCAAATCTACAACATGGAAGGGTTCGGAAGCGACGGACGAAAAAATGCTGGGACCACGGTGTACGGACTCTCAAAACGGGGCATTCGCTACTTCACGGAAAGCTTTGCACTCGAGAGCGAGGGGATCACGGTACAGATATGTCTCTTGAGTCCCGGCATAGTATTGACCGATTTCATACTCGATCCTATACGTGAAGATCCCGAAGGACAGGCCGCAGCGATCAAGATCTATAATATTCTCGGGGATGAGGTTGAGCCGGTTACGGATTATTTAACCGACCGGATAATTGAGAACCTGTCCAAGCGACGCCATGGGGTGCGATTCTCGTGGCTCAAGACGGGACGGATCCTGCTCCGGTTTCTGTCGGCTCCCTTCAGAAACCGAAAGCTCGTAGAGCGGCATCTTTCGGAGAGTTAGTCATCCAGTACCTGCCGCACTTTACGATGGAGCTCTTTTTTGCTGAAGGTCTTGTGAAGGTAATTAATGGGTAAATTCATCAAATTTGCCGGGATATCGACGCGCGTCACCTGCTCCCTCGCAGGAGCGTAGCGACGAGAAGGCGTCTGGTGCATGCGCCATGTTATGTGGCGCTTGATACCGGGCCCGGTATCTGAAGCAGGACGCACTTTTCGTCAGTATATATCTATATGGGTACGGCAGTCTCTATCGCGCCCATGGCGGCAAGCCAGTATGTTCCCCGTGGTCGCACCGAGCTCCACACCATCTTTGAACGGCACTTCGGCGACTTCTGCACCCGGTACGATGAGAAGTATGCCGCCACCTACGGCCGGTATCGCCTTGAGCGCATCCAGCAGATCGGGGAGCGGTTTTGTACGTGTGGCGACTATCTCCAGGGTGTCGCGCGGATACGCTGTACCAACCCCGAGTGTGTACATGATTACTTTCGTCCGT
>CAYLLE010000170.1:0-6043 GCA_964384485.1 uncultured Spirochaetales bacterium
TATGAAATTATGGCCTTTTCTTAATCACAAAAGGAGTTGACCGGGATTTGCTGGGGCAAGGAGAGGCCGTCATCAACGCCTCGGAGCTTTTCGGCTGATCGCGGTATCACCGGATCCTCGGTCGGGTACGACTCAATTTCCTTCGTCTCGTGGATCGATCATTCGCCCAGAAAGCTTGATATCGCCCCTCCTCAGTTCTGTTCGCGGTAATGTCTCGAGATATCACTGACACGTTGCGACCAAGTTGTTTGGCAATTTCCCGGAGTTATACAACCTGTGCGAAGGCCAATCATGGAATATTATACAAGGAATACCCCTAAGGGTAAAAAAGCTGCGATAATAGCTGCCGGCCGGGCTCATTCAAATTTCTACAATTTTGTTGTATCATTCCGGTATGAAGAAAAACGGCTCCGGAATCACGGCGTCCACCGAAACTATCCTAGAGAGCATATCCGACGGCGTATTTACCGTGGATCTGGAATGGCGGATTACCTCGTTCAATCGGGCCGCTGAGGAAATAACCGGTGTTCCCCGAGAGGAAGCGACGGGACAGCGGTGCGCGGATGTGTTCAGGTGCAGCATGTGCGGGGAGAACTGTGCTTTGGCCAGGACTGTTCAGACCGGTAAACCCCTAATCGGTCAGTCCGGCTATATCGTCGATGCCGAAGGAAGACGGATTCCTATTAGTGTGTCCACCGCCGTACTAAAGGATGAACGGGGAAACACTGTAGGAGGCGCGGAAACCTTTCGGGACTTAAGCGAAGTGGAGGTTCTCCGGAAGGAGCTGGAGGGACGATTCTCCGCCGGGGATCTGGTCAGCCGGAGCTCTTCCATGCAGCGGATTCTGGAGATCCTTCCGGCAGTGGCCACGAGTCCCTCCACGGTGCTCATCCTGGGGGAAACCGGAACGGGAAAAGAATTGCTGGCCCGTACCGTTCATTCCTTAAGTCCCCGACGAAACGGACCTTTCGTCGCGGTGAACTGCGGAGCGCTGCCGGATACGCTCCTGGAATCGGAACTTTTCGGTTACAAGTCCGGAGCGTTTACCGGAGCAGAAAAAGATAAACCCGGCAGGTTCGCCCTGGCCGCCGGGGGAACCATCTTTCTGGATGAAATTGCCGATGTGAGTCAGGCGCTTCAGGTCCGGCTGCTCCGGGTTCTCCAGGAGAAGACCTATGAACCACTGGGTTCCACAAAGACGGAACGGACCGATGCAAGGGTCATAGCCGCGGCCAATCGTGATCTTTCGGAAGAGGTACGGAAGGGCCGTTTACGGGAAGACCTGTACTACCGGATAAACGTTGTTCCCCTAAAACTGCCGCCCCTCCGGGAGCGGAAAGAAGATATCCCGATTCTAACCGATCAATTTATTCGGAGATTCAATATTCTTCACAAGAAAAACATAGAAGGGATCGGACCGGAAGCTCTGTCTCTGCTTTTGGCTCATGACTGGCCCGGAAATGTCCGGGAACTGGAAAATATAATCGAGCGGACCTTTATTCTTAAAAACGAAGGAATGATCGGTTTGGCGGACCTGCCGGACGAACTGGTATCCCGGGAAAAAGCCCGCCGTACCGATATTCGGACGGCCAGGGATCTGCTGGACGCGCAGACTATTGAGAGCGCCCTAAAACAGAACAGCTATAACCGACAGAAAACCGCTGATGATCTGGGCATCCACAAAACCACCCTGTTCCGCAGGATGAAGCGGCTGGGAATAACACCGCCCGAAACGGACGGCCGGAGCGGGAAACGGTAGCGCGTTTGCAACGGTACCTCCCGGCCGGTGTTGCGTATCCGCAGTGCGCCAATGGATCATTATGTCCGCATATTCCTTTAATTCCTTATACCGTAAAGATTAAAAAAATATACAACTCTGCTGTGATTTGGCACGTTTAATGCAATAGTATCCATATGAAAGCGGCGTTTTCCTGCTGGAACAACCGGATAGCTCCGGTTTTTGATACAGCACGGGAACTGGTAATAATAGAACCGGCCGACGGGGAGGTTTCCCGGGAAAAGGTGGAAACCGGATCACCCGAGCCGCCCTTTATACGGGCTCTTGAACTCATGGAGCGGGGGGTGAGTGAACTTATCTGCGGGGCTGTGTCCCGGGAATTTCATCAGATACTCCTGGCTCAGGGAATTAAGGTGATTCCGTTTATTACAGGAGATCTTGATAAGGTGATCACCGCCTGGAAGGAGGGCATGCTTTCGGATGATGTCTTTATTATGCCGGGCTGCCGGGGAGGGAGAAGAATGCGGCGAGGAAAAACACAAGGCGGAAGAAGGGGTTCCGGTGCCGGACCCGGGGGACAATGTGTATGTCCTTCCTGCGGCAGATCGGAACGGCATGTTCCGGGTGTTCCGTGTGTTGAAAAAAGATGTTCCAGTTGTGGAACTGCTATGGTGAGAGAATAATAAATAGGAGGAGTAATATTATGCCGAGAGGAGATCGAACAGGACCAAATGGAATGGGACCGATGACGGGCCGGCAGGCCGGATTCTGTGCCGGATACAGCATGCCCGGATACGCCAATCCGGCAGGGGGCCGGGGAATGGGCCTTGGTTTGGGACGGGGCAGGGGATTCCGAAACCGTTTTTTTTCCGGAACAGGAATACCGTTTCAGCCGGCGATGCCGCGGAATCCGGAAACGGACCGTCAGATTTTAAACAGGCAGGCTTCCTTGTTGAAACAGGAGCTTGACGCGGTGAACAGTCAGCTGGCGGAACTGGAAAAAGAAGGCAGCGGGGAGTAATACGGTGAAAATAGCGTTTACCGCTTCAGGAGACAACTTAAAGGCGCCCCTGGACAGCCGATTCGGCCGGGCGCCTAAATTCCTCATTTATGATACCGGCGATGATTCTTTTGAGGTTTTTGATAACCGGCAGAATCTGAATGCCCCGCAGGGTGCGGGTATCCAATCCGGAGAAACCGTATCCAGGCTGGGAGCTCAGGCAGTGGTAACCGGTCATGTCGGTCCCAAGGCATTCCGGGTGCTTAACACCGCGGGAATTACCGTATATCTTACCGACGCGGAACGTTTGGAAGACGCCTTGGAACTGTACCGGGCGGGTAAGCTGAACGCGATCAATTCAGCGGACGTGGAAGGGCACTGGGCATAAGATGTTTCTGGCTGTGGCCTCCGGAAAAGGAGGTACGGGGAAGACTACGGTTTCTCTCAATTTAGCCCGGGTGCTGGGGCCTGAGGTAGTGCTGGCGGACTGTGATGTGGAAGAACCGAACTGCCACCTTTTTCTTGACGGCTATCCGGGAAAGCGGAGCAGCGTCAACATCCGGATTCCGGAAGTTGATGAAGATCGGTGCACATCCTGCGGGGAGTGCGGTGCTTTCTGCCAATTTAATGCCATTGTATCGGTAAAAACGAAGCCTCTGGTGTTTCCGGAACTGTGTCACGGCTGCGGCGGCTGTACGAAAGTCTGCCCGGAGGGAGCCGTTCATGAAACGGACCGGGAAATCGGTGTTGTGGAGACAATACACACTGGAGATATCACCCTGATACAGGGCCGTCTGAATGTGGGGGTCGCCATAGCGCCGCCGGTAGTCCGGGCCGTAAAGGCCAGGCTGAAAAAAGACGGTCTTACCGTCCTGGATGCTCCTCCCGGAACGGGCTGTACAGTTTCGGTTACCATTGCCGGAGCGGATTATGTGGTGCTGGTTACTGAGCCCACTCCGTTTGGACTCAACGACTTGAAACTGTCCGTGGAGATGGTCCGGGAGCTCGGAATTCCCGCGGGGGTGGTGATTAACCGGTCCGGTATCGGGGACGGACGGATGGTCCGTTACCTGGAGAGTGAGGGCATCCCGCTCCTCGGGGAGATACCCGATGACCGGCGGGTAGCGGAAGCATACTCCCGGGGCAAACTGATGACCGACGAGTTTCCCAGATACCGCAGGATATTTTTGGAATTAGCCGGAGAAATTAAAAAAAGGACTGCCTTATGAAAGCGCTCACAGTCATCAGCGGGAAAGGAGGAACCGGAAAAACCAGTCTGGCCGCGTCTTTCGCGGTATTGGCGGAGAGTCCGGTGGCGGCGGATTGTGACGTTGACGCGGCGGATCTTTTTCTCCTGCTCAGTCCCGATGTACAGGAGTCCAACGATTTTTACGGCGGAAGGGAAGCGGTTATCCGGAAGGAGGACTGCATTTCATGCGGCGGCTGCCTTTCCCATTGCAGGTACGGTGCCGTAGTGATGAACGGTGAAAGTGTCTTTGACGCGGATTTTGTAATCGATCCTCACCTGTGCGAAGGGTGCGGTGTCTGCGTCCGGTTCTGTCCGGTAAAGGCGATCGATTTTCCGGAAGCACTTTCCGGACAGTGGATGATTTCCCGGTCCCGAAGCGGTCCCATGGTCCACGCGAGACTTTTTGCGGCGGCTGAAAACTCCGGAAAGCTGGTTTCAATAGTGCGAATGGAATCGGAGAAGATTGCCCGTGCGGACGGACATGATCTGATCATCATAGACGGCCCGCCGGGAATCGGATGTCCGGTTATTGCTTCAATTACCGGAACCGATCTGGTTCTGGCGGTTACTGAGCCGACCCTGTCGGGAGAACACGACCTGAAACGGGTACTATCCCTGGCGAATCATTTTTCAATACCCTCCGCGGTGTGTGTGAACAAGTGGGATTTGAATCCGGAGATTACCCTACGGATAGAACAAGCCGCTTCGGCGCAAGGTGCGGGAATCGCGGGCCGGGTCAGGTATGATTCCGGTGTAACCCGGGCGCAGTCGGACGGGTTGACTCCGGTTGAAACGGAGTGCCCCGCGGGTCAAGACATCCGGAAGTGCTGGGAGACAGTTTTAAATGGTTTTTTGAAGGAGAAACAAACTAGTGAATGAGATAAAACATACCGTTGTAGTTCTTTCCGGAAAGGGTGGAGTAGGGAAAAGTACGGTCGCGGTCAACCTGGCCGTATCTTTGGCGGAACAGGGCTACCGGACCGGACTCTTGGATGTGGATATCCACGGTCCCACCGTTCCCTATATGCTTGGACTGGAGAACCGTGTTCTGCAGGGCCGGGACGGGGAACTTTTTCCGGTGCTCCATGGCGCCCTAAAAGTGGTATCAATCGGTTTTATGCTGAAAGATCCTGATGACGCGGTTATCTGGCGGGGACCGGTAAAAACGGGAGTGATACGTCAGTTCCTGGATGACGTTGTATGGGGCGGCTTGGATTACCTGATAATTGATTCGCCTCCCGGAACGGGTGATGAACCGCTCACGGTTTGCCAGAATATTAAGAACCCGGACGGAGCGGTCATAGTTACCACACCGCAGCGAATCGCGGCGGTGGATGTCCGGAAGTCGGTAACTTTCTGCAGAAAAGTGAATATGCCCGTCCTGGGGGTTGTGGAGAACATGAGCGGAATGATCTGTCCGAAGTGCGGAGAACTGTATCCCATATTCGGTTCAGGAGCCGGGCATACCATATCTCTGGATATGAATATCCCTTTTTTGGGATCAATCCCGTTTGATCCGGTTATAGGCCGGAAGGCGGATGAAGGAGAAGGGTTTTTCCCATCCCGGGAGATAAATAGTATAATAGAACGATTAACAGAAGGAGAACGAGTAAAATGATTATTGCAGTACCGTTAGCAGCGGGTAAATTGGCGATGCATTTCGGGCATTGTGAGCAATTTGCCCTAATAGAGATTGATGAGTCAGAAAATAAAATAACGAACCGCCGGGACATTGAGCCTCCCCCCCATGAACCGGGGCTGCTTCCCAGATTTTTATCGGAGCAGGGGGCGGGAATGATTATCGCCGGCGGGATGGGACGGCGTGCCCAGGCCCTGTTTTCTGAACAGGGAATCCGGGTGATTACCGGAGCTCCGGCGGAAACCCCGGAGAATCTGGTACAAGCCTGTCTCGATGGAACGCTTGTGACGGGTGAGAACGCCTGCGGTCACTAATAATCATTATAGAATTCACTTAAACCTTGTCCCATTATCTCAATTAATGTCACGGTCAGTAAATCCCGGTCAACTCCTTCTGTAATCAAGAAGAGGCATAATT
>CAYLLE010000171.1:0-6041 GCA_964384485.1 uncultured Spirochaetales bacterium
ATATGAAATTATGGCCTTTTCTTAACCACAAAAGGAGTTGACCGGGATTTGCTGTTGCGAACAAGATCGAAATCCGGGACATTCTTCATCTGACCGTTCTTATCGATCATGATGTGGTTGACGGTGTGCCGGCTGCCCGTTTTGTCGCGCGGCTTCTGAACCGTCTTCAGAAAGGAGCGTATTAATGCTGACTGACAGGAATCCGACGGCAGGCCGTATGGGGTTTTATTCCGCCGCCCTAACGGCCTTTCTCCTGTTCGCGTATGCGGTGTCTCTTCTAATAAGTTTTTTTAACTCCAGTTCACCGGAAGAACCGATCAGCGGTCCGCTTTTTACGCTCCTTGAAATATTAATCATCCTGATGATGCCGGCAATGGTTGTAGTCGTGATAGCGGTAAATGCCCGTACTCCCGTGCAAAGTAAAATATTGAGTCAAATCTTCATTGTATCCATGGCGTTCCTCATTTTGCTGCCGGCACAAGTTGAAAACGTCGATTTCCGGAGCTATTTCGATCGTTTTATGCGGTAACTGCCGTGCCAGGATTTAAATTCTTGTGATGTAACCCCGTTCCTCTCGGAACCGGAATAACTTTCCTGTCCGGGAAGCATTGTTATCAGGATTGTTCCTGTTTCACCCGCGTTCAGTGCATTGGAGTGGACAGCGGCTGTAGCTATGTCCGAGTCATCTGTATAGATGTCGGTTCCCCAAATTTTCCCGCTGCGGCTTCCTGTAAGGGTCATGAAAAGGTTTTTCCGGTCATATCCCGGAATCTGTCCATACTTCCGTTACTTGGCATGTGGAGTGTGAAGGGACTGCCTGAAACAACTTCCAGGTTGTCATAAACCGCATGCACCCCCCCATGGGTATAGAAACCGTATCCGCCCTGTGTAAAAGTATCGTCTTTTAAAACAGATAGCTTCTCTCCATTAATAAAAATGTTCATAAGGGATCCGCAGAATTCAATCCGGATCCGATTCTTTCCCCGTTTGCGGATAGCCTCAGAATATGTCCACCCTTTTATGGGAACAGCATTATCATCCACAATTTTACCGACCGAATAATTTCCTTCAGCGGTGATCCAAAGCACATAGAAATTTTTTACATCCAAAAGGCGGAAAATAAGGCCATAACCCCGGGACTCGTGCCCTCCCAGCCATGTGGAATCCGCTTCAATAGACCCGTCCTGCATGGTGTCGTTCATCCAGGAAAATTCACCAAATTCCTGATTATTGAACTCGTACTGACCATCAATTATTTTAACGTGCTTGCTTTCATACCATCCGTTTTCATTTGATTGAAAATCATCGGTAAATACTGCCTCCTGAGCGGTTAGAAAAGCGGCACCGGAAAAGAAAAAAACTGTTAAAATGATTTTTGATAAATTGTCAAACATGGGTCCCCCTTGAAAATATTTTTAAATAAAGAATGTTTTAAAGTATCGGACAACCCGATCTGTATTGCAAGGATATTATCGTAGAGGATGATCGAACCAGCAATTCCCGGTCAACCCGATCTAAATTTATATATTATATGAAATTATGGCCTTTTCTTAATCACAAAAGGAGTTGACCGGGATTTGCTGTTGATCGAACTGAGCGGAGTACTCGAGACCCTTGACTAATTTTTACATACATGCAAGTATGTTTGTGTGAAGCGGACTGAACGGGAAGCAGAAGAAACTAAAAAATCAATCCTCAAAGCTGCTGTCCGGATTTTCTCAAAAAAAGGATATGCAGCAGCGAGGTTGGAAGATATTGCTCGTGAGGCCGGTGTAACCCGGGGCGCGGTGTACCATCACTTCCATAATAAGGCCGGAGTAATGCTGTCCCTTGTAGAGCTCTATGTGGGAGAGATAGACCGGATGGCGGAGTTAGGGGCTGTTTCATCCGGAGATAACCTGCGGGAATTACTGGAGAAGATTTTCATCACGCCCCTGCAACGGATCGAATCGGACAAGTATTTTGCCGCTTTCATGGAATTTGTGCTCATCCGGGGTGGAGAATATCCTGAAATTATTAATGTGCGCCAGACTCGCCGTGAACTGGTACAGCAGCAAATCAGACAAATATCCGCCGTGCTGGAGGAAGCGGTACGAACAGGAAAGGGGAGGAAGGACCTTAATCCTGAACGGACAGCCCGATTAATCATCTCCTTGCAGCATGGCTTACTCGCCGTATGGCTTGAATTGGAAAAAACCTATTCTATTACTCAGACAGCAACAGATGCAATGAATGTGGTATTACGGGGGATAACCTAATCATGGAATCAAATAATCCTTTGGCAATTATTCTGGCGGTGACAGCGTTGATCATAACCGCCGTACTCGGTCTCGGGCGGCAGTTTGTTGTCTTTACCGTGATGACGAGAGGTCTTTGGATTTTCCGGAGGTACAGACGGAAATTACACATAGGGCTGCTCATTGCGGCGGTCCCTTCCGCGTTATCGCTTCTTTTAGGGGGTGGTGCCGCAGTCTTGTTGATTCTGCTGTTCGCCCTTGCTTTCGGGGTATTCGGTATCCTGTTCCGCCTGGAGAGTCTGTTTCCTGCACTTGATCATGTACGACCGGTAAACGTTCAGAGCTGCAATCTCGATGGAGCACTTCCCTTTATCGTTGTAAATTTCAACAATACACACCGGGCATATCCGCTTGAGCAGATGATCATGCCCCGTCATTTGGTGCATGATACCTTGAGCGGGTCACCGATCGCTGTAACTTATTGTGCCCTCTGCCGGAGCGGTATCGCATACCTGGCGGAATATAATAACACCCCGCTTTTTTTCAGGGTGGTCGGCATTTTCCGCAGGAATTTGATTATGGAAGACAGTGTCACCCATACTCTATGGCAGCAGGCATCGGGAGAAGCTGTTTATGGTCCTCTAAAAGGAAGCTTCCTGGAAATGCTGCCCTCCTATCAGACACCGCTTGAAAAAATCCGGAATATTGCTCATTTATCTATTGCAATGGAACCGCATAACGCTTCAAAACCGGTCTTTGGAGGCCGGGTGGGGTTTAACCTGTTAAAAGCAGCTACAAATCATATCATCACACCGGGAAAGACTTCTCTGAAAGGGCTTGACCCGCGGGAAACCATTTTCGGCATCCAAATTGACGGTAAATTCCGGGCTTATCCCCGGACTATGCTCAGGCAAAAACCGGGAAAATTCTTCGACACCATCAATAATATCAAGCTTGTGCTCAATTACGACGCGGACGGTGATATCCTCAATATTCGGCGTAACGATAACGGGTTTCCTCCTATTGTTGAAAAACATTGGTGGCTTGGATGGAAGGAATTTCATCCGGACACCTCGGTTTATGAAGAACCACCTGCACAGCATCCTCTGAAATAATTTTATTAAACTACCTTCCCTTTTATGCACCTTGATTGATGGCACTCCTGAATAGGAGTATATTCATATAATGAATATGTCGCTGAGCCGAACTCTACGGGATAGGCTCAGATTTATCATTCCAAGCGTAGTCGCGATAGCTGTATTCACCCTTACTATATCCCTCTATTTTTTACCGAACATGAAGTTGATTGTAAAAAAACAAAAGGAATCGTTCATCCAGGAAGCGGTCGGACTACCCATCCAAATTTGTGAATATTATGCGGGTCTGGTTAAAGAAGGAGAAATGGATGGTGATTTTGCCCGGGGAAGAGCAGCCGAGATAATCAAAGAACTTGATTACGGTACAGAGAGGAAAGATTACTTCTGGATTCTTGATACTACTCCCGTACTGCTGATGCACCCCTACCGGTCCGATCTGGTCGGTACCGATGTGTCCAACTACGTGGATGAATCGGGAACACCGGTTTTTCTTGAAATGGTGAAGGTCGCCGAAAGCAAAGGGGCCGGATTTGTGCGTTATCGGTGGCAGGTCAGAGATTCCCGGGAAGAAATTGGACAAAAGCTGTCTTACATTTCCTACTTTGAACCCTGGGACTGGATTATTGGGACCGGAATTTACCGCGAAGACATTGAGCGTGAACTCGCCTCTATGGGCCGCTCTCTATTTTGGGTTTCTCTTTTAACTGTAGTATTAGTTGGATTAATCCTTCTTTTTCTAATACAGCAGGGTATTTCTGTTCAAAAAAGACGCAGCGAAGCTGTCGCCAAGCTGAATGAAAGCAGAAACAGGTATAAACAGCTTATCGATTTAATGCACGAAGGAATAATGGTGATAGATACCCGCGGCTGTTTCACATTCGTTAATAACCGGTTCTGTAAAATGCTGGGAAGGGACCGGAAGGAGCTTATCGGAAGCCGATTGGACGACTGTCTAAAAAACGGAAGCAAACCGGTGGTCAATCAAGAGATGGAAAAATTACCAGCCGGCAGGGAGTCAAATTATAATGCCGAGTGGGAGACGGAAGATGGAAAAAGACTCGCTACGATCGTTTCACCCAGAGGGCTTTTTGATTCCCACGGAACCTATTTGGGGAGCTTTGCTGTGGTAACCGATATTACCGATCAAAAGCTCACGGAAGAAAAACTTACATCCCTGCTTAAAGAAAAGACGGTTCTTCTAAAGGAAATACATCACCGGGTCAAGAACAATTTACAATTAATGTCCAGTTTATGCAGCCTGGAATATCAGAACGCGGCTGATGATTCTGTAAAACGGGTGCTGTATGACAGCAAGCTGCGGATACAGACAATATCCAGGGTCCATGAATTGCTTTATCAATCTGATAATTTAAAAGATATCTCAATGAGGAAATATTTAGATCAGCTGATAATGGAAATTCGGAGCAGCTTTACCGGTTTTAAAAGTGCTTCAATCAAGGGAGATGGTGTATCAGCATTAAGTCGGGGGAATGTCCGGTTTGGACTGGACGCGGATGAAATTATGCTTTCTGTAGAGTATGCCATCCCATGCGGGTTAATTATAAATGAATTAGTGTCTAACTCCCTGAAACACGCATTTCCGGAAGATCAAACGGAAAGAATAATAAATATCTTTTTTCTGCAATACGCGGGTAAAGTACGATTCGGTGTTGAAGACAACGGGATAGGCCTGCCCGGAGATTTCCTGCGTCGAGATTCAAAAAGTCTCGGCATAGAACTGGTGCGAACATTGGCTGAACAGCTCAAAGGGAAAATCATAATTTATAACGATGAAAACACAGAAGGGAGCCGTGTGGAAATTCTGGTCCCTCAAGATTTCCTGGTGTGATTTATTTTTTAACCAGTTACACGGTATCATTATTAAAATGGATTTTGCCGGCAATAATAATTAGTCAGATTATCTATACAACAGCAATTCCCGGTCAACCCGATCTAAATTTATATATTATATGAAATTATGGCCTTTTCTTAATCACAAAAGGAGTTGACCGGGATTTGCTGTCTATACAAGTATACTGGCGAAAAGAGTAAAGCAAAAGGAGCTTCACGCTCTGGAGAACTGCAGTAAAGCATAACGTGAACCGATTTTTGAACCTCGGCAGCAGTCTGGTCATCAGGCTGCTGTTTTTGAGGATTTTACAATCCAAAAGATGTATATTTTCTGTATGAAATTAAAACTTTCTTTATTTGTCTTTTTTCTTTTTCCGGTAATTTTCTTCTACAGCTGCAGTGACACTGAGGAATACACGGTGGAATCAAAACGTATTCCGGTTTCTCGATCCAAGGAATTGACACAGACATTGTCTCCCGGTGACGAAGTGATACTGCCCCTAAAAAAACGGGTGGGTACCTTTCTATATCCGGTTCAAAACAGCAAAAACTTTAAGTACAATGATGAAATAACCGTGGTACTGGGCAAATCCGTTACGGTTAAGGATCTGCTTGAGAAGCTTTTGTTTTGTATAAACGCGAAGGGGACGTTTGTCTACCGGAAGGACAGGTTGCTTCTTACCGGGGTAACCGGCGAATATAATAGTGAAATTGCTATTGAAACTTCCATCAGGGTTTTTACCGAGTTGGATAGTTCAGATGTATACGCCTGGAAGTATAAGGACTTTAAGGCATACCTCGAAAATTTCGATCAAAAATTCCCCTGGAAAAAGTTACAGGTTATTTCCCGTTAAAT
>CAYLLE010000172.1:0-6034 GCA_964384485.1 uncultured Spirochaetales bacterium
TATATGAAATTATGGCCTTTTCTTAGTCACAGAAGGAGTTGACCGGGATTTGCTGAATTGAGAAAGGGCCGTCCGTAAGTGCGGCCTTTTTTAGTTTGCATTTACGCCAAGGGGTACTTTATAATTTTAATTATATTAAAAATAAATGAGGTGCCGTATGTCCGACCGCTACTTCTCCATCCGTCTAAAAATTATCGCGGGTTTTGTGATCACAATCTTGCTGATAGTTTTCCTGGGAGCTTTTTCCGTGTTCACCCTTATAAATATTCAGACCGGTACTGTTCCTACCTTATTGGAAAATACGAATCTGGCCACCGGGATTTTGGAGATGCGGAAAAATGAAAACGCATTGCTGACATGGGAGACAGTGCATCCCGGGTTTTACGAATCAAGACAGAGTCCTTACCTGGACGCGTTAAACGAAGTATACGAGACGCTGCTCTTAAACCTGGAAGTCCTTCGGGAATACGAAGCGGATCACGGACATACCGAAGACGTACAAAAAGTCGAACGGATTCAATTTCTGGTATCCGAGTATCACCGGCTATTTACAGAAACCGTGGATCTCCTTTTAAAGAAGGGATTTAAAGACTACGGTCTTGTCGGACTCCTTCGGCAGGCCGTGCACGATGTTGAAAATGAGCTTGACAGACACGAGGGAATCGACCGGCTTAAGGTAATCATGCTTATGAACCGGAGACACGAAAAGGATTACCTCTTAAGAAAAGACCTTAGCTACCGGACAAAGCTCAACAACAGAGTAGATGAGTTCAAGGCGGCCCTGACCGTTTCCGATCTGCCCCGGGAAATAAAGGAACGTCTGGCGGAGTATATTACGGCGTACCGGGAACGGTTTAATGCAATGGTGGAGGCTGATATCGAAATAGGTCTGTCCCGGGAAGACGGATTGATCGGCGAATACTATCGGGCCCTGGAAGAGGTAGAACCGCTAATTCAGGAAGAAAGAATCGCGATTGAAACTGAAATTAACCATACAGTGGAAAGGCAGGTTTTAATTTTACTCATAATAGCGGGGAGTACCGCGGCGGCGGCGGCAGTTTTCGCGTTCCTTATCATCCGGTCAGTTTCCTCACCCCTAAGGAGGACAATAACACGCCTGGAAGACATCTCCGAGGGAGAAGGTGATCTTAGTACTGAACTCGATATACACACAAAGGATGAAATGGGTAAACTGGCGGAATACTTCAACCGGTTTGTGGCAAATATCAGGGGGATCCTGCAGAATGTTCTGACAGCATCCGATTCACTCACCCGGTCAAAACAGTCATTATCCGCGAATACTGAAGAAACCGCCGCCTCGATTGAGCAGATAGAAAAAAATACCCAGGGTATGACCAACAAAATGGGAATGCTTAGCGGAAAGATCGACAGCTCACTGGACATCGTGAAATCCATTAACGGCAGAGTTGAAAATCTTGATATCCGGATTGAGGATCAGACAAGCGCGGTTGAAGAATCTTCGGCGGCAGTGAATGAAATGATCGCTTCGCTGAACAATGTGGCGGGAATTATTAAGAACCGGAGAGAGACGGCTGATCAATTGGTGAACGCGACCCAGGTGGGGGACCGGAAACTCTCCAGCACCGCAGAAACGATCAAGCAGATTAACGCGAATATAGGGTCGGTCTCCGAAATGATTGAAATAATCAACGAGATTGCCGATAGAACGAATCTTCTCTCCATGAATGCCGCGATCGAAGCCGCACATGCCGGGGAATCGGGGAAAGGATTTGCCGTTGTTGCCGATGAGATCCGGACTCTGGCTGAAAACTCAAGCAAGAACGCAACGGAGATAGCGCGTGTTCTTACCGATGTTCTGGATAAGATAAAATCCGCCTTTACTTCCAGCACAGAATCAACAGAAGCGTTTCAACAGATTCAGAAAAATGTACAGGCGGTTTCCCAAGTCCTTGATGAGATATCCGCCTCGACTCAGGAACTCACATCGGGAAGCGAAGAGATCATGAAAGCCATGTCCCTTCTCTCCGATGTGAGTCTTGATGTGCGGGAGGCTTCGAAAGACATGCGGGAGCAGTCTTCCGAACTGAACAGCTCCATGGAAACGGTAGATTCGGTTTCAAAGGATGTGCTGAACGGTATTCACGAAATAAACGCGGGCACAACTGAAATCGCGAAAGCCATCTCTCAGGTCACCGATCTTACCGCGGAATTGAGTACCCAAGCCGACGCGCTAAGCAGGGAAGTACGGCAGTTCAAGCTGGGATGATCACTGGAAATCCACGTTATTAGGATCAGCCCCCATCCTCCTGCCTTCATCCAGTGAATCAATCTGCTCCATTTCTTCGCGGGTGAGTTCGAAATCGAACACATCCGCGTTTTCATAAATCCGTTCCCGGTGAACCGATTTCGGAATAGTGACAACATCGTGCTGAATATCCCAGCGGATTAGAACTTGGGCAGGCGTTTTACCGTGTTTTTCCGCGATTCCGGTTAGGACGGGGTTATCGAGATATTTTCCCTTGGTAAGCGGACCCCATGCTTCGTGGGCAATACTGTTCCGGTGATCAAACTCCAGCAGTTCCCGCTGCAGCAGAAAAGGATGAAACTCCACCTGGTTTATAACAGGTATAACTTCTGAGTTATCCAGGAGTTCCTTAAGCTGGTGCACGAGGAAATTACTCACCCCGATGGCCCTGATTTTTCCCGCGCTGTACAGCTCTTCCAACGCCTTCCACGTCTCCACAAACTTACCCGGAACCGGCCAGTGAACCAGGTAGAGATCCACCACGTCAGTATCAAGCTTTTTCCTGCTCACATCGAAAGCCCTTTTTGCCTTTTCGTATCCCTGATCAGAGTTCCATACCTTTGTAGTAATAAATATTTCATCCCGGGAGATACCGCTTTCGTTCACCGCGTTCCCCACATCTTCCTCGTTCCCGTAAAGGGCGGCGGTATCGATATGCCGGTATCCGGCCTCAAGAGCCCACAGCACCGCCTGTTTTGTTTCACCTCCCGGAGGAGATTTAAACGTTCCGAAACCTACCCGGGGTATTTCTACATCATTATTAAGTTTGATTGTTGATTTTAAATCCATAGAATTCCTCCTCAGAGCTAAAGGTAATATCAGACCCGGATAATAGGACAGTAAAAATAATCCTTTATTCACGAAAAAATTGGTATATACTACAAGTACGCAATGATAAGCACAAAAAAGACGATACTACTGGTGGAAGATGAAAAGATTCCCGGAATAATGACAGCCAACGTCCTAAAAAAGCAGGGATATAAGGTAATCCTTAAAACGGATGGAGAAAGCGCGGTAAAGCATTGCCGGGAAGATCTGCCTGTCGACCTGATCCTTATGGACATCAATCTCGGTGACGGTATCGACGGAACAGTGGCAGCCCGGAGGATACTTAAACATAAAAAGGTTCCCATCGTATTCCATACCTCCCACGCGGAAAAAGATTATGTGGACAGGGTAAAGGAAATCACCCGTTACGGATATGTGATTAAAAAATCGGGAGATTTTGTCCTTACGTCTTCCATAGAAATGGCATTCGAACTGTTTGAGTCTCACATCAAAACATTATCGAGCGAGACCCGGCTGAATACCATTCTTCAATCCATAGGGGATGGGGTCATCGCGGCCGACACAGCCGGTAACATCACCCTGATAAACCCGGTGGCTCAGCGTCTTACCGGATGGCATTCAGGAGAAGCTCTGGGAAAGCCTATTGAAAAAGTTTTCCGGATAATACACGAGTCTGAAAGAACGCCGGCAGAAGATCCAGTAACCCGGGTATTAAAAGGAGAGACCACCGCTGATCCCTCCGACCGGGTTCTGCTCATCACAAAGGACGGGAGCGAGATTCCCATTGACGAAAGCGGGGCTCCTATCGCGACAGAAGAGGGCATGATTACCGGAGTCGTCCTGGTTTTCCGGGATCAGACGGAGGAACGGCACCGGGAAAAGATGGTATCTCTCAGATTTGACCTTCTTGAGTATGCCGCCGATCATACCCTGAATGAACTGCTTCAGAAAGTGCTGGACGAGACCGGAGCATTTTTGAACAGCCCCATCGGATTTTTTCATTTCCTTAAGCCGGATCAGGTCACCCTGTCCCTTCAAGCGTGGTCATCAAAAACACGGATACTGTGCAGAACCAAGCCGCAGAACAAAAATTATTCTGTTCAGCAGGCAGGTGTCTGGGTGGACTGCATTAGGACAGGAAAACCGGTGATCCACAATGATTACAAGAGTCTTCCTCACAAAAAGGAGCTCCCCCCGGGACATCCACCGGTAATCCGGGAACTGGTTGTTCCGGTTTACCGAAACGGCCATATTAAAGCAATCCTCGGCATCGGGAACAAGCCGTACAATTACGATGAACAAGACCTGCAGATGGCTTCGTATATTGCCGATGTAACCTGGGAAATAATTGAGAAAAAACGGTATATCGAAGAACTTCAGAACAATCAGAACCGGCTGAACGCCGCGCTCCATGCAGTATCCATGGGAATCTGGGAATTCGACATGCACAGCCGGAAAGTTGAATGGAACGGTCAGCACGCCGCCCTTTTCGGTATCAAATTATCGGAGTTCAATAATACCGTGGAAGAATATCTCCAGGCGGTTCATCCGGAGGACCGGGATAGGATTGTTAAGCATTATGAAAAGTTAGTGGCGGAAAAGTCGAATATCGACATTGCGTACCGGATAACAAAGCCGGACGGTTCTGTCCGGTGGATGCAGACATACGGAAGAATGCTTTTGGACAAAACCGGCCGCGGTGTCAAAATGACAGGAACAACCCGTGACATCACCGAACAGGTAATGTACCGGGAAGCCTATTTACACATCTTTAAGATGGCAACGGAAATGATCTGTGTGGCTGATATAAACACCGCGACATTCCTCCAGGTGAATCCCGCGTTTACCAAGGTGCTGGGATATTCTGAGGAAGAATTAATATCAAAACCCTTTACCGAGTTTGTCCACCAGGATGACATCACCGATACCATGACTGTCATCGAAAGAGATTTAAGGCACGGAAAACCTGTTATTTCTTTTACGAACCGCTACCGATGCCGGGACGGAACCTACCGGTGGCTCGAATGGAATTCTTATCCCATTCCGGCTGAGGGAAAAACGTACGCCATCGCTGCGGATGTCACGGAACGGAAGGAAATGGTTGAATCTCTCATACATGAAATCAACATCCGGCGGAAAGCTGAATTGGAAAACCGTAATCTTCTTCAGGAGAAGGAACTCCTTCTGAAAGAGGTGCATCACCGGATCAAGAATAACATGAGCACGGTCATCAATTTACTGAATCTGCAGATAGAAGAAGAAGGGGCCCCAAAGATCCGCAGTACTCTTATCGAAACGAAAAACAGAATTCAGAGTATGCAGGTGCTATACGACAAACTGCACCGGACCGATAATTTCCGCCATACATCGATGAAGGAATATCTAACCGATCTGATTAACGAAGTCGTTAAAAATTCAGAAGTCTCCGGGAATACGGAAGTTATTACTCATATCGACTCCGCGGATATCGAGATCAGCGCCATTCTCAATTTGGGAATCATCATAAACGAACTGATCACCAACGCGGCAAAACACGCCCTCAAGGATCATCAGCAGCCGGTCCTGGAGGTAAAGGTCCGGCAAACTCCCGGCAGAATCAATCTAACTGTGCGGGATAACGGTCCGGGTATGACCGGATCATTCAGTACCGGGGGCTCCAGCGGGTTCGGGCTCAGGCTTGTGGAGGCCTTGGCCGTAAAATCAGGAGGGAGTTTCCGGATAGAACAGAACGGAGGCAATGTGCTTTCCGTTGAGTTGGGTCTCAACGGCTCAGATTCCTGAGTGTACGAACCGAACTGACCGATGCAGTAGTCGAGTTGAGAAATATTGCCAAAATATCTGCTCACCACCAGCAAATCCCGGTCAACTCCTTTTGTGGTTAAGAAAAGGCCATAATTTCATATAATTTATAAATTTTAATGCGAATGTGATCACCGGGAATTGCTGGCTCACCACAGG
>CAYLLE010000173.1:0-6031 GCA_964384485.1 uncultured Spirochaetales bacterium
CCGGATTGATTTTTATTGCAATTTTGCCGGCAAACTGGTATTCTTGATTTCATAGTATTTCATGAAATTGTCAAAAGAATTCCGGAAATTATTCATCCCCATATTTTTAAGCTTCTTCATTATTGTGATGGCAATGAGCAGTTTTTTTGTTCTATATATGAACACAAAAATCGTCGGTACTGTATATAACACAGAAGTCAGGAATCTCAGAAAGGCAGGTGAGGTTACAAAACTCCTCATCGATCAGGCTTCCACCCTGACGCAGCAAATTCACAACGATTATCAGCTGAAGAAGTTATTATTTTTTGATGAGCTTGAAACGATCGAAAAAATCATATGTATGGAACAATTTAAAACGTATTCATATGTTATTCCCAATCTCCATTCGATCTATCTGTACAATATGAAACAGGATTTGTTTTTTATCATTACGGCCGAAAAGATTCAGCTCATCCAGCCGTCGGAGGAATTTTTTGATCAGCCCGCCTTATCCATGCTTACGGACGAAGCTTCGCTGAATACGGGACGGCCTATGTACCGGAAAATACCCTCGAAAGGTTCAGCGGTATATTCCTTTTTCTTCCATTTTTTAGGTAAATTCGCCGATCTTCCGGTGAGTACGGTTATAATAAATTTCTCCGAGCCGTGGCTTCAGCAACAGATACGGCTTTTTTCATTCAATGATAAACAGGAGACCGTTGCCGTAGATACTAATGGAAATATACTGATGGGCGCCGGAAAGAAATCTAAGTTCCTCGGTGATGATTGGGATAGTCTGATAAGTGCTGTCCTTGACGGTGTAACGGGGGAAGAGAATGGAGAAACCGAAGGTTATTTCCTTCGAAATACTCCCCGGAAAACACTATTTACGTATCATTTCCGTGAAGATTTAGGATGGATTTATATCAGGAAAACGCCGTATGAGGATTTATTAAAACCCCTTGCCGTTATCCGAACTGTCGCTTTGGCGGTTTCAGCACTTTTCCTTCTGGCAACAATAATTGTCTCGTTTTTGCTTTCCCGCCGGGTTTACATCCCCTTGCGGCAGGCTTTTTTCCGGAACAGCGAACTGGAGCGGGAACGGGGTGAAGCGTCTGTTCTAATCAACAGGGAAATGCTTCAGTCTTTTTTTATGGAACCCGATCCTGTTACTCATTCCTCTGTCCTTCGGAATTTGGAAGATATCGAGCTAAAAATTGATATTCACCGTCCTGTATACTGTATTATTCTTTCCCTGGACCCGCATGTGCACCGGCAGGATGATGATAAACGTTTGAAAGATGAGATCTGTCTCAGTAAGGAATTAGATAGAATACGAGAAATATGGGAATCCGAATATCCTTCGGAAACGTTCCTCTTTAAGGGAGGATTAATACTAACGATCCTGAACGATCCGGAGCATAAACACGTTTCCGAAGAAGATCTGAGATGTAAGACAACCGATCTTATAAGCATGCTCGCCCGGGATCTCAACACCTCCTTTTCCGCGGTGTTTGATCCTGTTTCGCAGACCCTAACCGAAGCCGTGGTGAACTTGGCTGATTTAGAGGACGCGGCGGAATACCGGCTGATATTCGGACCGGGATCATGTATCAACATGCAGTTAATTCGGAAAAGAAAAAGTCTGCAATTTGAAGTTACAAAACAGGAAGAAAACAAACTAACTGCCGCGTTAAACCGACAAGAATTTAAGGAAGCAGGTCTCGTATGTTTCCAGGTGCTGAACAGAGCCGCGGAGTGCACTCACCGGTCCGTACGGAACGCGTCGATTCGGCTGATATCGGTGATAAACGATGCTATGAACCGGTCCACCTCATATGCGCCGTCAAGAACTTCGGTATCTTTCTCCGTTCTGCTTCGGGATGCTCACAACTGTACCAGTGTATGGGAATTAAAAGATTTTTTTGTGTCTTTTTTAGATACCATTCAGCGCAGTCTAAATACCGGTCTTGATAATCGGAGAAACGAGATTGTACTCGCGATAAAACGGATAATCAAAAATAAATACAATGATCCAAACTTGTCCTCAGTATTGATTTCGGAGGAGCTGGGACTCTCCGCGCCTTACGCCGGCAGAGTGTTTAAGGAAGCGACCGGGAGTTCTCTTCCCGATTTTATAAACGAATTTCGGACGGAACGAGCTAAGGAGCTGCTGCTCACCACGGACTTATCGATACAGACTATTCTGGAAAAAACCGGATATAACAGTACTTCACATTTCTATTCCGTGTTTCGTAAGTTAAACGGATTGACTCCGACTGCTTACCGCTGGAAGGAAAAATCAGAAACTGCGGAGTCTCCTCAAGAGCTATCTCCGGCTAATCACCAAAACGCGGAAGGATAACAAAAAACCATATACCTCTTTCTGCCTATAGTGAACAAATAGCAAAAAATCACAATTGACCGCGGGTAATTTCTCCCTTTACCATCAGAAACGGTTAATCAAATTTTACTGTTATTTCAGGAGCACTGCGTTGATAACGAAATTTCAAAGGAAAATAAAAAGTCAGTATGTCCTTCTAATCATGCTGATTCCGGGAGTAATCTATTTTGTGGTTTTCCAATACATTCCTATGGCCGGAATACTTTTGGCGTTTAAAAGCTATTCTATACGGGGAGGTTTTTTCGGAAGCCCCTGGGTAGGATTGGATAATTTTAGATTTCTCTTGCTGTCGGGAAAATTATGGACAGTTACCAGAAACACAATCCTCTACAACCTTGTATTTATGGTTACCACCCATTTAGCCGCTATTTTTGTCGCTGTTTTTATCAGTGAGCTTAAAGGGAAACGGGTCAAGAAAGTGTTTCATTCTATCTTGTTTCTGCCGTACTTTATTTCCTACGTTATTCTGGGCGTGTTTGTTTACAATATTTTGAGTTATGAATTCGGATCTCTGAATGCTTTTCTGCGGGCTGTCGGACAATCGCCAGTCAATGTGTATGAACAGAAATGGATGTGGCCCGGTATATTGGCATTTTTCAATCTCTGGAAATGGATAGGGTACAGCAGCATTATCTATCTTGCTGTGGCTGTTACAATAGACAAACAGCTGTATGAATCCGCTACCCTGGAGGGAGCTTCCATCTGGCAGCGGACCTGGTATATCACTCTTCCGAACCTTCTGCCGACATTCGTAGTAATCTTTCTCCTGCAGCTGGGAAGAATAATGCGGGGACAGTTCGATTTATTTTACAACATTATAGGGAATAACAGTCAGCTTTTTGAAATAACTGACGTGGTGGACACATTCGTTTTCCGATCACTGGTCTATAACTTTGATATTGGAATGAGCACCGCGGCCGGTTTATATCAATCGGTTTTCGGGCTCTGTATAATCTTGTTCGTGAACTGGCTTTTCCGGAAGCTTAGACCGGATATGGCATTGTTTTAAGGCAGCGGGAGTTAACCAATGAAAAAAATACAAACGGATATTTTATCCTTCAATGTAACCGGTTACATATTCCTTTTTATATTCGCCGCGCTATCGCTATTGCCCTTTCTGCTGGTACTTTCCGGCTCCCTGACCCAGGAAAGCGAAATTTATAATACCGGATACAAGTTATTGCCTGACAATATAAGTGCCGACGCGTATAAAATTCTGCTCCGGTCGCCGGATACTATCGGAAGGGCATATATAGTTTCCATGGGTGTTACATTATTCGGTACTGTCACGAGCTTGCTGGTAACATCGCTTACATCGTATGTACTTTATAGAAAAGACTTTGCCTATCGTCACATTTTCGCAATGTTTATTTATTTTACCAGCATATTTACCGGCGGTCTCGTTCCGACTTATATATGGATGGTCAACTTCCTGCATCTTAAAAATACATACCTGGCTATTATTATGCCGACTTTTCTTACTTCGTGGAATGTTCTTCTTCTCAGGAATTTTATGCGGTCCATCCCTGACGAGGTGGTAGAATCGGCAAAAATTGACGGCGCAAATGATTTTACTATTTTCATTCGTCTTATTCTCCCTCTGGCCGTTCCGGGTCTTGTTACCATCGGCCTGTTCATAAGTCTTCACTACTGGAATGACTGGGCTCAGGCGAGACTATATATTGAAGAACCGCGTATGTTTACTCTGCCGTTTCTGCTTTATAACACCATAAATAGAATGGAAGCGCTCTCCAGAACTGTTTCCGGTTCGGGGATCCCTCTTCCGGATATGCCGACTCAAAGTTTAAAACTAGCAATTGCGATTATTTCCATCGGCCCGATAGTGTTTCTTTTTCCGGCGATGCAGAAATATTTTATCAAAGGATTAACTGTCGGGGCTGTTAAAGGATAAAACCCGGCGTTGCCGGAGGAAAATATTTTTAAGGGGGTAAGGTAGATGAAGAAAATACCTTTACTAATTATTGTTTTATTTATCACCGCGTTAGCTGTTTTTGCGTCCGGAGAAAAGGAGGTTGGAACTAAGCCTGACCAGACGGAGAAGGTCGAGCTTGTGATGTATCTTCTTGGAGATTCTCAGCCCGATTATGACCGGATGCTGTCTATCGTCAACACAAAGCTTGAAGAAGATATAAACGCTACGCTGAAAGTGAATTTTACTACATGGTCAGGTTGGGACACCAAGTACAATCTTCTTTTAAGCGCCGGAGAGGATTTCGACTTGATTTTCGCGGCACAGTGGACCAAATATCAGGAATTCGCCAGGAAAGGAGCATACCTGGAACTGGATGAACTCCTCCCGAAGTACGCGCCGCGGACCTGGGAGAATATCCCTGAGGATGGTTGGCAGCAAACCAAGGTTGACGGCAGTATATACATGGTGCCCATGAATGCCCTTGAATTCCAGACACATGGACTTCTCTACAGACTGGATTTAGCAAAAAAGTACGGTATTGGTCCGATAGAAAATATCGAGGACATGGAGAAATTCTTCTATGCCGTGAAAGAGAATGAGCAGGGAATGCTGCCTTTGAACGCGGGACCCGTGGGACCGGGAAATGAAATAATCCATCTGTTAGTCGCGGAGGATGACGTAAAACCTTATCCCTGGGATGAAACTGTAAATAAACTTTTCCGCAGATACTTGGATGAAGATGAATGGTTTCTCCCGATAGAACGGTACGGCACTAAATTCTGGGAGCGTATGAGGGAATGGTACCAGGCAGGATTTTGGCCGAAGAATATTCTTTCGAGTCAGCTGTCCGCCAGGGACAACCTGAAAAACGGCACAAGTGCTTCCGCTATTCTTAATACGCCGAACGCGAATGATGACGCAAAACAGATTGTGGCATCCCATCCCGACTGGGAACTGGACTGGTTCAATTTTGAGCATAAATTTTCGGTTAACAAACGGAGAGCTCTAACCGGTAACGGAATGTCCATTAATGACAACGCGAAAAACCCGGAACGGGCTCTGATGTTCCTGGATTTGGTTCATAATAATTTCGATTATTACATGCTCATGACCAACGGTATCAAGGGAGAGCACTGGGAACTGAATGATCAGGGTCATATGGTAATGCCGGAGGGTGTAAATCCCTCGGAAACCGGATTTGCCTGGGATGCTCCCTGCCCCTGGGGCTGGAGAGAAGAAAAATTTCATCTCGGCGGAATTCTACAGAATCCAAACACGATGCCCGTGGTTAAGCAATGGTGGGCAACTTGGGCGGAAGACGCGATTTTTAACACCGCGATTGATTTCGCGTTTGATCCTACTCCGGTAACCACCGAACTTGCCGCTCTGTCCAACGTGCAGTCAACTTATGATAATGTATTTAAATGGGGAGTAATCGACATCAAAGAAAATTTGGAAAAATACAGAAACGAATTAAAGCAGGCGGGAATCGAAAAGGTACGAACTGAACTGAGCAATCAGTGGAATGAATACCAGGAAAATAAATAAAGACGGAAAGAGAAAAACTCTTTCCGCCTAAATCAGTTGTGTCCGGCGGATTTTCCGCCGGACTTTTTATTATACCGCGCATGATACAACTATTCCAGATTACCAAATGCGACTCCAGCAATTCCCGGTGATCACATTCGCATTAAAATTTATAAATTGTTTTATTA
>CAYLLE010000174.1:0-3760 GCA_964384485.1 uncultured Spirochaetales bacterium
GATTCCATGTTCCCCGCCGCCTCGCGGAGGAACAATTCCCCAGGGATGTTCTTCGTTTAAGACGATTCCCCCGCCCCCGGACAGTTCACCGCCGGATTCCAGATACGCCGCGACGGCTTTCTGCATCCGGGTTTTCCGGGGAGCTTCGGCAAGTGAAGAGACCCCTTCGCCGAACACGCGCCAGAACCCCTCCTCCCGGTCTCCCCGGGTCGGATACAGATTGAGCTGATCCGCGAATTTCAGGAGATTCGATTCTGGAGAAAGGATATCCCGGTACCGGGGATCGAGAAACCAGGATTCACACATAAAACCCCGAAAGGAATAGTTCGGGAAGTATTCCGGGAAAAATTGGTACGCCCTGCTTATTGAATCCGCGCAGGATTCCGGGGAGAGAGATCCGCCGGCGGGGATATGCATATCCAGCATCGGGGTATATTTTCCCGCGGCAAGGCGCCACTCCTTCCGGGAATAGTGTTCGGAACGGGGCTGGACATAACCTCCGGATACCGGATGCCCCCGGAACCCTTCACCGGTTACCTCGAGCAGAGTTGTGAACGCGGGAGCAGCTTCGGTTCGGAGTCCGTCGGAACGGCAGGACATCTCCGGACGGGCCAGAAGTGCCGCAGCTCCCTCTCCGGAACGGAGGATCCGAACGGCTCCGCCAAAGGGCTTCATGAAAAACTGCAGCCGCCCCAGACCGAATAGACGCGCCCGGAGATGCCGGGCGAACCACCAGGTTATACGGGTGGTAAGACCGGTCATCCCCCGGCTCTCCCGAAAGTAGCCGGTCCATCTGCCGATGTCACCGAAAGTCTCCCCGGTCACCTTTTGAGGAATACCGAGACGGCGGTGTTCCGCCAGAGCCGCGGGCAGAGCGGTCATAACCGTCAGCAGGTTCTGAAGCCAGCCTTCCGGACCGTACTCTTCCGCGGGTATCCAGTCCGCCGGGATCGAAAGGGTATTTAAGTAGAGAAGCGCCCGGGCGCCTTCATCAATTGCTTCTATTGTTGGAAGATTTGTGCCGGACGATTCAAGCAGCCCCCGGTGATAAGAGAGGAGCTCCTCCCCGGCGCTGCCTTTAAGGTCAGCGGCGGATAGGAGCCCCGATAGTGTTTCTGCATCAATCATAATCACTCATCAAATATAAAATCAAATTCAAACGTGGAAGAACTCAGCACTTCCCCATCCGCGGAGATTTTTTCTTCCCGGATTCTATTGCCTTCTTCGTCATATTCAAACTGATAGTACCACAGTTCGGCTTCCTCTGTATCCACACAGGAGATTTTTATCGTCCTGTTCTCTTCATCTTTTTCGAAAATAAATGACCGGACCGGAGCATCTTCCCCGTCAAACTCATCCAGTCTGTTTTCGACGGAACTGACCCAGTAACCGAGCAGTACCGGTGTGCCTTCGGCATCCACGGCGTAGTAGTTGATCCGGCTCCGTTCGGCCGGTTCTTCTTCGGCTTCCGGGTCTTCCGTTGTCTCGGTTTCAGTCTCCACCGTTCTGTTCTCTTCGGTACCGTAAACCATTTCGTAATAGCCCAACAGAAGCTCATCACCGTTTCTGATTTCAGCAGTCAGCAGATTTCCGGATTCATCGTACAGGAGGGAATAGCTGAACTTGACGGTACCTTCGGATCCTGTAGTTGTGACTCCGGTCATAAGACCGTCTTCATCATAGGTATATGTATTGGTATAGAGCAGGATTCCGTAGAACCAGGCGCTTTTTTCGGAAAGGTTTCCCTCTTCAAAGGTGTACCGGTATTCCCAGAGCAGATCACCCGCCTCGTACCGGGATCTTCGGATAAGGTTTACCGAAGCAGCATACCGGTAGAGGTAATAGCCGCCGCCTTCGGTATCATAATCGTAAACAAGCTTGTATTCCAGTTCTCCCGGATCTTCCGGGCCTGTATATTTTTCTTCCTCCGCGGTCCTTCCGGATTCATCATAGGTATAGGTGATGTAATAAACCCGGAGCGCCGTCTCTTCCGTTCCGGGAGGATCGCTTTCGTAGTGGGTGCGTTTGATCAGCCGGCCCTCAAGATCGTAGGAGTAGGTATCGTACGCGGTAAGCTCTTCGGAGCTGTTAAACGCCGATTCGTTAACCAGGCTGCCCGATTCGTCATATTCATAGGTCAGCATCCATTGCAGATTGTCTTCGGCGTCGAAACTCGATTTTTCGGCTAATTTCCCGATTTCGTCATACGTAAAGGTAAGGTACCATTTAAGAGCATCATCACCGTCAAAGTACGACTCTTTTACCTTTTTTCCGGCTTCGCCGTATTCATAAGAATAGGTCCATTGCTTGACATCTTCCGCGTCGTATTTTGACTTTTCCGATACCGTTCCGGCATCGTTGTACGTGTAGGTGATGTACCACTGAAGCTCGTCATCGGCGTTCAGGGCTGATTTCTTGATCACCTGTTCCGCGTCATTGTACTCATATACAAAATGGAGCTGATCTTCTTCCGTTGATCCCGCCAGGGTCTGCGGATCGAGCGAACCCGGAGCAAAGTCCTGAGTACAAGAAAGAAACGATATCAATATAATAGAAGATAACAGACACAAAAAACCCAAACTTTTTATTATTTTTACCTTTTTCATAAATTCCTCCTGCCGGAATACCGGCGCTAACCTTGCCGTAAAACTTGCTGATTCAATAGGTTATCCATTAGAATATAATGCAAAATGAGAAAATTTCCAGGGCCAAAACACATATATATCTGCCTCATTATCATTTTTCTTATATCCCTTCCCCTGGCGGGAGAGGTAATTTTAACGATAGAACCGCCTGAACTCACCGAAGGATATGCTCAGCTGGAGACGGAAATCGAGAACGCTCTGGACACCGCGGAAGATTCCATTACCGCCCTTCTGGAACCGTACAGCAACAAGGAGCTGCTTCTTACCGGGTTTGCCCGGGCGTCACGGGCACTCCTGGTGTTTCCCCGTTTTCACCGGATGGAAACCGTGTCGGCAGGAATCGGGATCTACGGAAGCATCTCGCCGGTAACCTTCCGGTTCCGGGAACTATACCGGGAGGCAGCGGACCTTCGGGCAGACGGAGACATGGATGCCGGCGGGGGCGCGGTTCCCATCGTTTTCGAAATCGCGGCGGCCGTTCCCCGGGTAGACCGGCTATCCGGAAATTTATTCGGCGGCTTTTTCGCGGATAATCCGGAGGGGTTCAGTATTACCTCGGTTTTGGCCGGAGGCGGCGCCGAGTACGCCCTGCTGCCGCCGGAACCCTCCGGAGGATTCCGGTTTTCCGGAGTTTCCGCGGGATTCGTGTTCCGGTACCAGCATTTCCGTGTAATGTATGATTTCCCCGATATCGACCGGAGTATCTCCATCACCATAGATCCTGACGGCGACGGACCTATTCCCGGAATGATCGGCACCGCGGACATACAGGGAACCCTTACCGGGGGAATCAGCTCCCGCACCGCCGGCGCCTTTATTTACGGCCGGACCGGCTTCTTTTTCCGGAATGCCCTGGGCATGAACGCGGCTGTTGGCGCCGACATTGCTGCCGCGTCCTCACGTATCGCGGTGAGCGGCGAAGGCACGGTATCGGCAGGGGGCGGTTTTTCTTCGGTCGAGGAATCTCCGGGCGGATACGAGCTGGGCGGCAGCCTTGATTCGGCGGCGCTTCCGGCGGTACTCCCGGCAGCGGGAATCTCCCTCACCCTCCGGACCGGTCCGTTCACGGTTACCGTGCCCCTCACCTTTCTCTGGACCGCCGGGTTTTCCGCCGG
>CAYLLE010000174.1:3860-5745 GCA_964384485.1 uncultured Spirochaetales bacterium
CGTTCACGGTTACCGTGCCCCTCACCTTTCTCTGGACCGCCGGGTTTTCCGCCGGTATATCCGGCAGGGTGGAACTGTGAAACACTGCACTCCGCTTCTGCTCTTTCTGCTCCTGTTTCCGGTTCCCGCAGACTCGGACCCGGCATGGATTACCCGGACCGGAGCAGGGGTATGGCTGCCGCTCCAGAGTACGGAAGGAACCATGCCTACCCTGTCCTGGGGAATGATGCAGGATGACGTTCCGTTTCCGTCGGCCGGACTCGGTCTCTCCGGACTCGTCTCGTGGGATTTCCGGATTTATCCCGAACCCCGTCTAAGCGGGGGAATCACCGCGGACTTCCGGTACGCGAGGGTGTTCGGGCTGTTCCGGCCGGGAGTTACATTTTCCGCCGGGGGAGTTTATGAGGCAGGACCGGTGGGGTCAGGATTCCGGCCCCTCCTTCGAATTCGCGGCGAAGCCGGCTTTTTAACGGGAAAACGGGGAGAGGAAGAACTCTACCTGGGGGTGTCCGCCGGTTATAGTTTTTTGCCGGGTACCGGCCCCTTCTCCCCGGAGGGCCGGTTAACTCTTTCCTTTTCCCTTACCGCGAGCCAAAGCCGGTTTGAACCGGTCCCGGCCAGGCCGGCAGCGCCGAAATCCGCGGTACAGGAACCCGTTCCCGTGCCGCCGCCGGTTTCCCGGGAACTCACCGAAGGAAACAGCCCGATCACCCTGGAATTGACGGCGGAACCTCTTCTCTTTACCCCGGACGGCGACGGTACGGACGACACCGTAATTATAACACCGATATACGACCGGAGCCGGACAATAAAATCCTGGCAGCTTGTGATCCGGGAACCGGAACGTTCCCGGATATTCTACCGGACCGGCGGTGAAGGAGCGCCTCCCGAAGGCATCCGGTGGGACGGCCGCGGCGCCCGGGAAGAACGGGCCCGTTCCGCGGCGGAATACCGGGCGGAGATGGAGATTACCGATTCTTCCGGTGATACCGCCGAGGCCGGGGTGATCGTATCAACCGGCATCCTAGTCGTCCGGGAACGGGGGGCGCTCAGGATTATGGTGACCGACATCGTGTTTCCCCCGGATTCAGCGAATTTCTCCGAGGTGGAGGACCGGGAGATGCAGAAGCACAACCGGTTTATTTTGGACGAAGTTGCCGGGATTCTGCGGAAGTTTGCCGGATACCGGGTACGGATTGAAGGACACGCGAACCGGACCATCCTGGATGATCCCCGGCTGGCCGCGGTGGAAGAACGGAAGGAGCTGCTTCCGTTAAGCCTGAAGCGGGCGGAATCGGTTGCCCGGGAACTTGCCGGCCGCGGTATCAATCCCGGCCGGATAGAAGCGGTAGGGAAAGGAAGCTCCGAACCGCTCTATCCTTTTTCCGACCCCGAGAACAACTGGAAAAACCGCAGAGTGGAATTTATCCTCCGGTCCCGGGAGCCTGATCTCAGGTGACCTGCGCTATCTCCGGGAAATCTTCCAGTACCGCAATTTCAACCGCGCCGTACGCCGGCTCTTCGTAGGGGTGGGCTTCCTTTAGCGCGGAGAGTACCTCCCGGATACGGCTTCCGGGGACGGTGAGTTCCAGCCGGTATTCCCGTTCCCGGCTTACCTCCCCTTTCCGCCCGGAATAGGGATCGCTTCCTTCAAGCGGCCTGAACTGTCCTTCACCTGCGGTCTGCCAGGAGCATGAGTCGTAGTTTCCGATCCGTCCTCCTCCGGCCGCGAAGAGTGCTCCTTTGAGTTCTTCGAGGTGAGATTCGGGTACATACACGTAAACAAGGTACATCATACGCCGATTATACCATCATCCGTGCGTATAGTAACAGCAAATCCCGGTCAACTCCTTCTGTGATTGAGAATAGGCAATATTTTCATATA
>CAYLLE010000175.1:0-5664 GCA_964384485.1 uncultured Spirochaetales bacterium
ATGAAATTATGGCCTTTTCTTAATCACAAAAGGAGTTGACCGGGATTTGCTGGTTTAAGACATTGCGTGTTCTTTTTCAATGCTATGTATATATCAACAATAGACCATGCCCATACAATGTGTAGACATCGTGTATATTCACTTCATGTACAATGTCTATACATTGAATAGAAATGGTCCACGGGTAGACCATGGTTTGTCCTATTCGATGTATGTTTTTTCCAAATATTTTAAATCGTCAATTTTACATGGGAGATTTAAATGTATGAACACGTGAAAAGACTGGTGGAATCGATGAGAAATGAGATTTATGGGGATGATCATCAGGCTCCCCCGGCTGCTCCCCCGTCCGAACCCTCTGCTGAGGGGAAAAACGCCACCTTCTACGCGAAAGCCCCAAAAGCAATCAATATGAGGATTGATCCACATCAATTTCAGCAAATTAAACAACACGCGCGGCTGGAGGGTCTGCCGTATCAGACATTTATAAAGAGTGTGGTGTTCAGGTACATCAATGGTCTTCTTATCCCCGTCCCAAAACCTCCCCCAAAAAAACCGGCAGGTCCGCGTCACCCGCTACTTGAATAAATATTCCGTATAATTATAATAGTTGCATATGACAGGAAAAGCACTCTTTACATTTTCCTTCTTCTTTTTTACCGGAAGGAAGAACTCCGGCTTTTCTTGATCTGCAGACAAGGGATGGAAAGCGGCGGATTTCTTCCGGCAGGAGGAAGTTGGCCGCTTTTTTTTTAAATAAGGGAGGTTGCGCACCAATGCAGGACACACTGGACGCGTTAATGAACGATTTCCGGAGAGAGATCCGGGACGCACGGACGAAGGCTGATGTTGCAAATGTTAAAGCTGATTTTGTCGGGAAGAAAGGCCGCTTATCAGATATTCTAAAATCGCTTAAAAATGCCACTGTGGAAGAACGGAAACAGATCGGCGCGAAATCGAATCAGCTGAAGCAGGAGATTCTGGACATGACCGACCGGCGGCTGATGGAAGTAGAACGGGAGGAAATAGATGAACGGCTGGCCCGTGAGTGGGTTGATGTATCGCTCCGGGAATCGGTGATCGATTCCGGGCTCCGCTCGGCAGGATACCATCCGGTTACGGAAATCCAGCGGGAAATTGAAGACATTTTTATCTCTATGGGATTTGATATCCTGGACGGTCCTCACATCGAAGACGACTACCACAACTTCGAAGCCCTGAACATTCCGGCCGATCATCCTGCCCGGGATATGCAGGACACCTTCTGGTTCAAAGACATGCACCATCTCCTCCGAACTCACACCTCCACTATCCAGGTCAGGGGGATGGAAGTGAAAAAGCCGCCGTTCAGGTTCGTGGGACCGGGCAAGGTATTTCGATGTGAAGCAATCGATGCTTCCCATGAAGTCGCCTTTCATCAGACTGAAGGGATGATGGTAGGGGAGGATATTTCGGTTGCCAATCTTATATTCTTTATGAAGACCTTTATAAGTGAGGTTTTCCGGGAAGAAGTTGATGTGCGGCTTCGTCCCGGATTCTTCCCCTTTGTTGAACCCGGCTTCGAACTTGATATCAAATGCCGGATTTGTCTGGGCAAAGGATGTTCGGTCTGTAAACAGACCGGCTGGCTGGAGCTCTGTCCCTGCGGCATGGTCCACCCGAACGTGTTAAAGTACGGGAACGTAGATACGGAGAAATATAACGGCTTTGCCTTCGGACTGGGGCTGGACCGTCTGGTGATGATGCGGTACGGGATCAACGATATCCGTCTCATCCATTCCGGCGATCTCAGGTTTATTTCCCAGTTCAAGACGTATTAGGAGGAAGGGTAATGTATATCTCAACAGAGTGGATACAGGATTATGTTGATATCAAGAATATTGAACCGGACGCTCTGGCGGAACGGTTCACCCTGGCGACGTGCGAAGTAGAAGGATATGAAACTGCCGGTGAGCTTTTCGAGAAGGTGCGGGTCGCGAAAGTTACCGCGGTAGAGCCCCATCCGAATGCTGATAAATTGAAGGTTGTGACCTTTTCTTTAGGCGGCGGGGAATCGGGGAAAGTCGTTTGCGGAGCCCCGAACGTGGCGGCCGGGCAGAAAGTACCTTTCGCGCCGGTCGGTGTCACTCTCCCGGTCGGCTTCACCTTGGAGCGAAAAGAGATCCGGGGAGTGGTCTCGGAGGGGATGCTCTGCGCGGAAGATGAGCTCGGACTTTCCGATGATCATGAAGGGCTGATGGAATTGCGGCCCGAAACGCCCGAGGGCATTACCATGGCCGAATACCTTGGGACGACCCGGACCATCATACTGGATATCGACAACAAATCGATAACCCACCGCCCCGACCTCTGGGGGCAGTACGGAATGGCCCGGGAGTTCGCGGCAGTATTCGGCAAACCGCCGGCCGATCGGTTTAACCGGAAATGGGAAGAACAGCTCCTCGCGCGGTTCAATAAAGAAAAATCCCCGGTCTCAGTCGAGGTTCGGGAGGACTCCTGCGGCCGGGCCTACTTCGGCTATACCGTTTCCGGCATCAAAGTGGGTGAGAGTCCGGCATGGATGAAGCGCCGTCTGACCGACTGCGGTTTAAGACCGATCAACAGTATCGTGGATATTTCCAACTATGTGATGCTTGAACTGGGAATGCCGAATCATATTTTTGACCGGAAGAAAATTGAAGGTGATGCGGTAATCATCCGTAGTCTGAAAGAGGAAATTGAGTTTACTACTCTTGACGGAGAAACCAGGAAACTCATTCCCGGAGATACCGTGGTGGCTGACAAAGAAAAACCCCTGGTAATCGCCGGCATAATGGGCGGACTCTATTCCGGCGTCACCGCTCTGACCGATGAAATCTTTGTTGAAGCGGCCAATTGGGATCCCGCCTTGATCAGGCGCACCTCCACCAGAATAGGTCTCCGGACCGATTCGTCCCTCCGATTCGAGAAAACCCTTGACTCCCTGCAGTGCCGCCGGACTGCCCTCCGTATTCTGGAGCTGGTGCTTGAATTAAATCCGGACGCGAAGGTCACAGGGGCTCTGGAATATGACGGCGACAACCTGGAAGGGTACCAGCCTTTGGTAATCAGAATCACCCCTGAACACATCTGTAACGTTCTTGGTCATCAGGTAGAGAGGTCCCGGATAATCGAAATCCTCCGGAGTCTGGAGTTCGGTGTTGAAGAAGAAGCGAATACCCTCGTCGTAACGGTACCCTCCTTCCGGGCGACAAAAGACATCGAATATCCCGCCGATATAATAGAAGAAATCGGCCGGATAGTAGGCTTTGACAATATCACCCCGGTATCCCTGGACTGGAAACTCGAACCGGTCCGGCTGAGTCCGGCGAAATTGACCAGGAGAAAGATTCAGGATTTCCTCGTACAGCGGACGGATGCCCTGGAAGTGTTCACCTATCCCATGGTCGGAAAATCCCTGCTGGAGAAAGCGTTTTGGCCGGACATGAACGAAGAATTGGTCCTGGCAAATGCCCTCTCCAAAGACCACGACCGGATGCGTCCCAGTCTGATCCCTGAATTTCTGCAGAGCACTGCCGCGAACAGCCGGAACTATTCCCGGTTCACCATGTTCGAAGTGGGCCGGAGCTATCATCCCGACCCGGAATCATTTTCCCGGGAACAAAGTCAGCTTATCTGTGCTTTCTACAGCACCGGAGAAAGCCGGATCATGAACGCGGTTAACACGGTGGAACAGCTCCTGTCCCGGCTGAACGTCCCGGCGAAGCTGGTCACCGCCGATCCGACGCGGGAGAATCCCCTGGTTCCCGCCGGCTGGCCCGGACTGCATCCGTATGAAAGCCTGGATATTCAGGTCATGGGAAAAACTCAGGGCATTGTGTTTTCGGTCCATCCCCTGGTCCTAAGGAACTTTAAAATTAAAGGGTATCTGAGCCTCGCGGTTATCAATCTCTCGGATATTGAGGAGAGAGAAATGAAGGACCGCCGTTCCTTCGCCGAACTGCCCCGGTATCCTTCGTCCACCTTTGACTGTACCGTGGTCACCGACCCCCGCACTCCCGTGGGGGATATACTGGAGGCAGCCCGGAAGCTCAGGATGAAAGAGTTTACCGAGCTTAAAGTGGCGGACGTTTTTACCTTGTCGGAAGACCGAAAAACGGTCACCCTCCGGGCCACCTTCCTGGATACGGAACGGACACTGCCGGGTGAATTCCTGGAAGAAGCCCAAAGGAAGCTCGTGGAAACCCTGGAAAACGCGGGTTTTCCGCTAAAACAATAGGCCTCGGTACCGGCCTAAGACCGGTACCGCCTTGCCTGGGAGCTGAACATCCGGTAGTAGAGCCCCTTCCGCTCCATAAGCTCGCTGTGAGTACCCCGTTCGACGATCCGGCCTCCATCCATCACCAGGATCCGGGTCGCCGTTTTTACAGAACCGAGCCGATGGGTTACCAGCAGAGCCGTTTTCCCTTGGGTGAGCTCCAGGAACTGCTCGTAGACCCTGGTTTCCTCAAGGGGATCGAGAGCTGCCGTAGGTTCATCCAGAATGATTAGGCTGCTCTCCCGGTAAAGCCCCCGGGCCGCGGCAACCCGCTGCCACTGTCCGCCCGAAAGATCGGTACCGCCGAACTCTTTACTCAGCACCGTGTCAATTCCCCGGGGGAGCTGTCCCGGATCAAATCCCGCCTGTTCCAGCGCTCTTTCCACTCCGGTTCGGCCGGCGCTGTACTTCCCGTGCTCACCGATCCCCACATTGTCAGCCAGGGTCAGCCGGTACCGCTGGTAATCCTGAAAAACCGCCGACAAGCCTTCCCGGGAACAATGGGCGGGATTTTTTCCGCCGATCCGGACCTCTCCGGATTCCGGTTCAAGAAGCCCGGTCAGAACTTTAACGAGTGTACTCTTGCCGGCGCCGTTCGGCCCGACCAGGGCGATTTTTTCTCCTGGATGAATCTGCAGGTTGATGTCCGAAAGTGCCGGAGATGAACCGCCCGGGTAGGTGAATGAGACGGAACGCAGGGAGACTGCTTTCCGGTACGGCGCGCTTTCGGAACGGACCTGTCTCTCCGGCAACTTGAGAAAAGTAAAGTAGTTGCCGGCTAATTTCGCGTTTTTCAGCGACCTTCCTACACGGTCGAATACCTGCTCGAACCACTTAAAAATCGATTCCATGGCAAAGAAGACAGCCCCGAACAGTCCCGCCGAAATCCTGTCCGTCAGCAGATAATATACCAGCAGAAGAAGCATGCCGGCATATCCCGTAAAGGTTAGCACTTTTAATCCCAAATCTATGAGCCCCGTCCGGGCTTCAGTACGGAGCTGCTCACGGTTGTATTTTCGTATGCTCCGGAGATAGAGGTTTTCGAAAAATGAAACGGAGTCTGAAGTGCGCGTTTCTTTCGCGTAACGCCGGTCGGTCATGTACGATTCGTACCGGTTCACTTCCCGCCGGTACCCGGCGGTCCGGTTCTCCGTTTTATAAAATGCCCCGGCTCTGATGCAACGGGAGACCGCCACCGGCAGGAAACTCGCGGTAATGCCGATTATCAGTTCCGGGCGGAGCCGTACGAAGTAGAGAATCAGGAAGAAGAAATATCCTCCGTGAAAGATCAAGGCAAATACCACCTCCTCCATGGCGCTGAATCCCAAGGTTTTTCCATGCACGGCTTTCTCTACATCATCATAGAG
>CAYLLE010000176.1:0-5564 GCA_964384485.1 uncultured Spirochaetales bacterium
CCGGGCGAGGTGGGGCACCACCGGCTTTCTGGCAGGGGTGATTGTTTTGATCGTGGAAAGCTCCATGTCGCCGAACACGGTCAGCGACAGGGTCAGGGGTATGGGGGTAGCAGTCATGTTGAGCAGATCGGGATTCCGTGCCTTCGAGAGTACCGCGTCCCGCTGCAGCACGCCGAACCGGTGCGGGTCATCCACAATGACCAGTCCCAGGTCCCGGAATTCAACATCCGGTGTAAAAAGGGCGTGAGTCCCGATGACCAGGTCGATTTCACCGGCCGAGAGTTTTTTGAGAAGGAGTTTACGCGCCGGAGCGTTCATACCGCCCCGCAGATACGCCGGACGCACCCCCAGAGGTTCAAGCAGTTTCGCGGCATTTTCGGCGTGCTGCCGGGCCAGCAGTTCCGTCGGGACCATAAGGGCGGTTTGTCTGCCCGATTCAATGTAGGGAAGACACGCTAAAAATGCGGCCAAAGTCTTCCCGGAGCCTACATCACCCTCTATGAGCCGGTACATAACCCGTTCAGAGGCGATATCATTATTGATTTCCGTTAGAACTCTCTCCTGATCTTCGGTAAGTCTAAAGGGCAGGGATCTAATCAGCTTTTCCTGAAGCCTGAAATAGGTGACCGGTTGTTTGGTAGGACCGTTTTTCTTGATCATCGCCCGCCTGGTTATTTCAGCCTGGAGAAGAAAAAGTTCTTCGTAGATAAGGGTTTCCCTTGCCCGCTCGAGCATTTCCCGGCTGTCTGGAAAATGAACGGTCCGGATTGCTTGGGCTTTTTCCAAAAGTCTCCGTTTTTTTACGATTGATTCGGGGAGGGTCTCCCGGATGGGACCCGCTTTTTCCAGCGCCCTTTGAACAAACTTCCGCATTTGTGTCTGGGTAAGGGAGGCGGTAAGAGGGTAGACCGGAAGGATCTTGCCGAAATTCTTAGGTGAATCCGACAAAGGCTCCACTTCGAAAGAGGTGCTCTGGAGCTCTCCGAATCTGTAGCGGAACTTTCCCCACAAATGGAACTTTCTACCCGGCTTTAGCAGTCCGGCCAGGTGGTTCCGCCCGAAACAGACCAGGACAGCGGGAACACCCTGCTCCTCGGTATCCCTGATATACACTTTTAGAGCAGGTTTGCCTCTTCGTCCGGCAGGTCCGGTATAATCGTGGGCGATTACTTCCACCGTAGTGTTTACCTGTTCATTCCTTGGAGAAAGGGGGATCCGGAGCGACCGGTCTTCATAATCCCGCGGATAATGCGTAAGCAGATCAGCGATGGCGGTGATTCCGAGCCTGGATAAACAGGAAGCCGCGGCCGGACCTACGCCTTTGAGTGAAAGGACACTGCCGGTCTGTTCATCACCGGACATAAGTTACCGGGTGAGCCCCTGCTGGAACAGTAACAGGATGAGTCTGCCGATCAGAAACCGGCCGAGCAGGAAAAGAACAATCAGCAGCGCCGCGGTTATCATCAGGCTGTGCCGGTAATGGAGCGGCCGTCGTTTGGCCACCGGCGCGGTAAAAAACTTAATTATCGGCTGGAGCAGCGTATCCAAGGTCATCCAGAAAGGGTGGAGTGAACTCCCTCCCGCGTATATTCCAATAATACGGACCACGGTGAGGATAAAGAGGAAGATAAGAAAGAAACTCACCGCGGACCATATTCCGGAAATGATAATGGCAAAAACCAGACCCAGGGTAAGGTTTATTTGAGCCGCCAGCGAACTGGTGATGTTGTACACGATGGAAAGGGTGATAATGGCAAGAATAGGGGAAAAGTCGATCCGGGAATTCGGGAAGAGCCGGAGCCGTCTAAACATATTCAGATACGGATCGGTGATTTTAGCCATTACCTCGTACGGTTTTCCCAGAGAGCTTCCGGTTTGAAACCAGGTCAAAAGTATTCTTAAAATGATGATGAGCATATAGACGAGGAGAACCCCGCTTATAACTTTAAATATTACTTGTTCCATCTATTGACTCCTATTGTGTCCATACTTCAAGCACTCTTGGATGATCCTTAATCCGGCTAAGCACATCCCTTTGAGAAGAAACCTTGATTTGGGAAGAAGCCCGGATTACGGAATCTTTTCCGCTGCCGTTCTGCCGGATGTGGATATAGACCGGACAGACGCCGCTGTTTTCAAAAAGGTGGGCCCTGAGCTGATACAGTTCCTCTTCGCTTTCCAGCTCTTCAGGTATCCTGATATGTACCTCTCCGGCTTCCTTTTCTGTAAGATCCTCCGGACCGCATGCCTGGTCAACGATAACCTGGAGCTTACCCCGGCGCTCCTCCACCTTTCCTATAATCCCTGTAATAGCATCCACGGCCAGGAGATGCTGGTACTGGTCATACGTTTCCGTAAAAAACACCAATTCAATTGTGCCCCGGAAATCTTCGAGAATTCCGAAAGCCATTCTGCCGCCCTTCTTCGTTTGTATTGTCTTTAACTCTTTAAGCAGCCCCAGAAGATTGTACTTTGTCTCCGGAGAATACCTTTGGGGGGCGGAAAGATCCAGGGTTACCGTTTTTTCCCAGCGTTCCCGGTAGCCGTCCAGGGGATGGCCGGTAACGAAGAATCCCAGGTTCTCCTTTTCCAGCCTGAGTATCTCGTCGGCTTCCCATTCCGGTACTTCCGAAAGTTCCGGATCACCGAACGCGTCTTCTTCATTTTCATTAAAGAGGCTTGCCTGACCGAAGGCGGTGCTTTCTTTCTTTTTAGCGGCATGTTCGAGGCACATATCCAGATTTGCCAGCAGGGTTGCCCGGTTCGGATAAAGGTTTATAAAGAGTCCGGATTGGATTGCGGTTTCTATCACTTTCCGGTTTACCGTTTTAAGATCAACCCGGTCCAGAAAATCGAAGAACGATGTAAACGGACCGTTCGCGTTCCGCTCTCTGAGGATTTCATCAACCGCCGCCGGGCCGACACTCTTAATACCCATCAGTCCGTATACTATTTTCCCGTTGTTTACCGTGAAAAATTTGTCGCTCTTATTGATGTCCGGGGGCAGAATCTCAATTCCCATGATCCGGGATTCTTCCAGATACACCGGAAAATCCTTGTTATTACCAATTTCGTTGGTCAAGTTCGCGGCCATGAATTCGGCGGGATAGTTTGCCTTAAGGTATGCTGTCTTATAAGCAAGAACGGAGTATGGAGCGGCATGGCATTTATTGAATCCGTATCCGGCAAATGGGATAAGCAGTTCGAAGATGCTTTCCGCCTCTTTTTTCGTGAATCCTTTCTTGACGGCGCCTTCGATAAAATGAACCTTGTACTTGGCCATCTCCTTTTCTTTTTTCTTCCCCATGGCGCGACGCAGGATATCGGCTTGCCCCAGGGAAAAACCGCCGACCATTCTGGCTATCTCCATAACCTGTTCCTGATAGACGATCACCCCGTATGTTTCTTTTAGAACCGATTCAAGCTGGGGGAGGGGGTACTTAATGGCGGTTATTCCGCTTTTGGAATCCACAAATTGATCGATGTAAGCCATCGGTCCCGGCCTGTAAAGAGCATTTAACGCGATTAGGTCTTTAATCCGCTGCGGTTTTGCCCGTTTTAGCAGTCCCTGCATTCCGTCACTATCGAACTGGAAAACACATTTACTCTTTCCTTCTCCTAAAAGGGCGAATGTTTTTTCATCTCCTTCGGAAATTTTTTCTATATCAAATTCGATGCCCCTGCGCTGAATGAGTTTTTCCGTATTCCGGATAAGGGTCAGTGTTTTTAACCCCAGAAAATCCATTTTTACCAGCCCGCATTCCTCAAGCTGATCCATGGTAAACTGGGTAGAAACCGATCCCGTTTTTGGGTCCCTGTACAGGGGTACATATTCGGTAAGAGCTTTCTTTCCGATTACAATACCGGCGGCGTGGGTGGAAGCATGGCGGTGGAGTCCCTCCAGCTTGGTAGCCGCCGAGACGAGCTGCCGGTATACTTCCCCGCGGTTCATCACCGCCTTCAGTTTTGGTTCTTCATCAAGGGCCTTTTTAAGGGTGACCTTCGGTCCTTCCGGTACCAGCTTTGCGATCTCATCGGCTTCCGCGTATGGAATATCCAATACTCTGGCAACATCCCGGATAACCGCCCTTGCTTTTAGGGTTCCGAAGGTGATGATCTGACCCACCCGGGAGACACCGTACTTTTCGGTTACGTAATCGATAACATCCTGCCGGTGCTCGTAACAGAAATCCACATCAAAATCGGGCATGGAGACCCGTTCAGGGTTCAGAAAACGCTCAAATAATAGGTCGTATTTTAGAGGATCGATATCAGTAATCTTTAATCCGTACGCGGTGATTGAGCCGGCCCCTGAACCCCGTCCGGGACCAACCGGTATGTTCCGCTTTTTTGCGAAATTGATAAAATCCCATACGATCAGAAAATAGCCGGTAAAACCCATTTCAATTATGACCGAGAGTTCATAATCGCACCGTTCTTTTATTTCAGGAGTGATTTCTCCGTACCGCTCTTTTAATCCCCGGTATGTGAGACTTCTAAGGTAAGCCTCAGGGGTATCAAATTCTTCGGGGATCTTGTAATCGGGCAGCAGCGGGCCTGGAAGGTCTATGGAAAGATCACAGGATTCCGCGATCTTTACCGTGTTTTCCAGGGCTTCCGGATGATCCCGGAATATACTCCTCATCTCCTCACCGCTCTTCAGATAGAATTCCTGCCCCTTGAACTTCATCCTGCCCGATTCGTTTATTTTTTTATTTGTTCCTATACAGAGGAGTATATCCTGAGCGTAGGCGTCATCCCGGTTCAGGTAGTGGACATCGTTGCTGGCAACCAGGGGAATCCCGGTTTTTTTGGACAGAGCCGCAAGCCCCTCATTGGCTTGCTTCTGTTCCGGAATGCCGTGATCCTGCAGTTCAAGATAAAAGTTTCCGTCTCCAAACAGATTGCGGTAAAACAGGGCTTTTTTTTCGGCCTTATCGGCAGCACCCCGCAGAATGAGCTGTGGGATTTCACCTGCTAAACAGGCGGTCATAGCGATCAGACCCTCTGAATATTTTTGAAGGAGTTCGAGATCGATCCTGGGCTTGTAGTAAAAGCCTTCCGTATACGACAGAGAGCTTAGCGCGAGGAGGTTTTTGTAGCCGGTATTATTTTTTGCCAGCAGTACCATGTGGTTATTCCTGCTGGTCTGATCGGACCCGGTCTTCAAGTGTCTGGATTTCGGCGCCACGTAAAACTCGCTTCCGATGATCGGATTTATGCCGGCTTCCCGGCAGAGTTTGTAAAATTTTAGGGTACCGAACATGTTGCCGTGGTCGGTAAGAGCCAGGTGTTTCATCCCCCCGGCTTGTGCTCCGCCAACCAATGATTCAATAGAGATAGCACCGTCTAAAAGACTGTAATCGGAATGGTTGTGGAGGTGTACAAAATCAGACAAATCCCCTCCCTGAAATTTATCGCGGCATAATAATATTTATAATCCTGCCGGTATGTCTTTCATCTTCCACTATATATTGAAATACCTTAGATTGTAAATAATGCTGGCCCGAGACCAGCAATTCCCGGTGATCACATTCGCATTAAAATTTATAAATTGTTTTATT
>CAYLLE010000177.1:0-5410 GCA_964384485.1 uncultured Spirochaetales bacterium
CGTCTTCCGTCTCCGGGGTATCTCCGTACCCCCAGGAGTTGCCGGAGCCGTCCTCTTGTTTTCCGGTCCACCGGATTCCGCCGAACTCATCAACGATGTAGGGCTGCCCCTCCACCGGCGCTGAAACATCGGCCAGATTCCTGAACGGATCTTCCGCTGACCCGAGCTTTTCTGCGAGGACTTCTCCGTCACCGTCATACAGGTGCGCCGTGTAGAGATCGGTTAAGTGATGAATCGATCCGCTTGCTCCGTTCACCGGCCGGGTCGGATCCGCGGCCTTGCAGAGGCGGTAGGCATCGTCATGATTCAGTTCGTGGGCTCTCGGGTTGATGAAATCCCAGGTTTCGTTGTGGGGTGTCCATCCTATAATGGAAGGATGATTCCGAAGGTAGGCTACGGTTTCGGATACTTCGCTCATGAAGGTACGGGCCGCCTTGTAGTCGTTGTAGTCGAAACCCCAGCTCGGCCACTCGGCCCAGGTAAGGTATCCCAGCCGGTCGGCCCAGTAGTGAAACCGGTCTTCGAACACCTTCTGATGGAGCCGGGCGCCGTTGAATCCGGCGGCCATGGAAAGCTCGATATCCCGTTTCAGATCCTGATCCGACGGGGCCGTCCACACACCGTCGGGGTAGAACCCCTGATCCAGAACGAACCGGAGGAACACCGGCTCCCCGTTCAGACACACCTTCCCGCTCCGGCACGAAACGTCCCGCAGCCCGAAATAACTTCTTACGCGGTCGATCTCCTCTCCCTTCCGGACTACCAGCAGATCCAGGCCGTAGAGTTTCGGGCTGCCGGGCATCCACAGTTCCGGATTGGGAACAGTCAGACGGTACGGTCGGCCGTTCCGGCAGGCGCCCCTCACTTCGGAAACCACATTCTCCGAATCAATATCAGCCCGAAGCCTGATGATAAACTCGCCATCCCCCTCCGGCAGCAGAAACTGGGGAACAATTGTCACCCCGCCGGATTCCGCGTCCGGGAAGTACTGCGTGTCCTCAATTCCGCCCGGACGGACAGCTTCCACCCATACCGTCTGCCAGATGCCGGTAGTCCTGGTGTAGAAACAACCGCAGCTTTTCGCGTAATGGGTCTGTTTTCCCCCGCCCTGATCGCCGGAGCTTATAAAATCTCGGACAGCAATATTCAGATCGGCTTCGGCTCCGGGCACCGCGAACCGGGTAATGTCAATTTTGAAGGGTGAACTTCCCCCGGAGTGGGAACCCGCCCGGGTCCCGTTTACATACACATCGGCATGAAAATCGATCCCGCCGAACCGGAGGAAAATCCGGCGCTCCTTCCATTGGGAGGGAATGGTAAATTTCCGGTGGTAATCGATATGGTCGATAAAATCAGGATACTCCACCCCGGACAGCTTACTCTCCGGAGCGTAGGGAACAGTGATTTTATCCGGGTACGGCCCTTCCGGAGGCTTCTCCGACCACCGCCTGTGGGGAGCGCGGAGAACACCGCCCTGAAGTATGGGCATCCAGCTGATCCGGTAGGACCATTCACCATTCAGGGAAAGCCAGCTCTCCCGGGTCATTTGCGGCCGGGGGTGTTCACCCCGCGGAATATTCGGCATACGTTCCTCCTTACAATCTACATCACACAAAGTTTTGACCGGGATTTGCTGTACGTCAAGCCATTAATCCTTCCCCCGTAATCCCCGGGCAACCTTCCGGATTGCTTTCGCGGCATCCTCGAGTTCCTGCCGGGTTGTCTGTTCGTGAATCCGCACCACGTTGCAGAGCTGGCTCATCACGAGTTCGGCGTTGGGACAGAGCCCGGGCCGGTAGGGTTCCGGGTCTCTTCCCGCGCCCTTGAAGGGCCACTGGGAATCACCGAAGGTGATCCGTTCGGACAAAGCGTCATACAGGTAGAGGGGCTTTCCGATCCACACATCGGTCTTGATTCCCTCCGCGGTCAGGGCTTCCCGGAATTGGTCCAGGGTTGCACCGAGCTCCTCTTCCACAATCCGGAGGGGGAACCCCCAGTAACCGTGGCCGTATTCTTCATCCGGGACCGGCGGCGGGATTACCCCGGGAAGATCCTGAAGCTCCCCCGCCAGCCACGCGCCGGCCCTGCTCCGGGCTTCCATCCGGCCGGGTAGTTTTTCGGTCTGGGCACAGAGCACCGCTCCCTGCAGCTCCGTCATCCGGTAACATGGGGCGATAAAGGCGTAGGTTTTCCGGTATACCCGGTCCTCGGTCCAGTCGCACCCCTTGTCCACAAAGAGCTCCGCCCGCTGCAGATAATCCGGATTGTTCACAATGGTCACTCCGCCGTCTCCGCAGGTGGTATGTTTGGACTGCTGGAAACTGAAGCACCCGAAATCTCCGATTGTTCCTAGCAGCCGCCCCCGGTATTTGGTGTAGTGCGCCTCCGCGCAGTCTTCGATCAGGGCGATATCCTTTCCCTTAATCGCTTCCTGTATTTCGGCAAGCTTCGCGGGTCTTCCCCAAACATGGACAGCCATAACCGCCCGGGTCCGGTCGGTTATCTTCCGTTTTATGTCTTCCGGATCAGCGTTGAAGGTACCCGGCTCCACGTCCGCGAAAACGGGAATGCCTCCGCTTAAAACGATCGGGGCGATGGAACCCATGTCCGTGACCGGCGGTACAATTACCTCGTCCCCCGGATTCAGGTTGACCGCGCCCAGCGCCACATGCAGTGCCGCGGTTCCGGACGAAGACGGGACCGCTCCGGAAACGCCGTACAGGTTCCGGAATTTTTCCAGGAACCGGTACACCTTGGTGCCTCCCGCGTAAAACAGACTTCCGCTGTCCAGGGCTTCCTTCAGTTCCTTCAGTTCCGCTTCGTCGAAAGGGGTCCGCTGGGAAATTGGTTCCTTCCGGACCGGAGTTCCTCCGTGTATTGCCAGTTTATCACTCATCATTTTTCCTCCAAATCTTGATTTTTCTTTTGATCCGCCGCCGAACGGAGCAGCCTTTCGGCCGCGTTTTCCACGATCTCCTGGGCGTCCCGGGTAAGCATGTAAAGTCCGTAGACCTTTGCCGAGAAATCGGTCTCATACCCGCCCCGGTCGAAAGCTGATGCGGTGGGGATATAGCAGAAGCTGCCGTTGGTCAGTTCGGAAATTATTGTGGTCCGAAAGGGTGACCGGGATTTAATGTTCATCCCGATCTCGCTAAAGAGCTCTCCCGGGAGGGTAACCATGGCGGTGTCTCCTATGGCAAGCACTCCCACTTCCATCTCCATCCGGTCCCGGGCCGTCCCGGACCGAACCGTCTCCAGGGCCTCCCGGGCCCATTCAAGTTTTATAAGGGCGTCTTCCCGCTTATGGGGAAGCCCCCTCCGTTCCAGCTCCGCGGCTTCCTTCTCCCGGGTTACAATTTCTTCTTCCAATTCTACGGCAGAAGGCAGATCCCGTACCGGCAGACTGATCCGTTCTGTTTTAATAATTATTGAGATATCTTCCGCGGCGGAATCCATGGATCGCCACACCTCCGCGGCTGCTTTACCGATTTCTCCGCCGTAATGTTCCGCCAATTCTATTCTGTGGAATTCCTTCGGATTAACGTCTCCGCAGGCCCCGAGGGTAAAGAGTGTTACGGGACAGCCGAGTTCTTTCTCCAGAACGCGCCGGGCGAAACCGGGATAGTCGGCGGAGATCAGGTTCCGGTCGTTATGGGCCGCCACGGGGTGGCAGGAATAGTTAAAGAGCGCCGCCAGGGGCGTTCCGTCCTTCCCTTCGATTCTGACCACCGGAAGGGATTCGTCCACCGCTTTCCTCCGGTCATCCCGGCGGTTGTCACAGATTCCCCGGACCATACCCGCCGCCGAAGCGATCCTGCACTCCTTCATCTTCCCGTACGCTTCCAAAACCGCCGTCTGTATCTTTTCCAGAGCCGTAAAAAGATACTCTTCATCCACAGAACCCCACCGCCTGAGCTTCATGGCTCCCGGTCCTGAATGGGTATGGGAGCAGCTGAACAATATCCGCCCGGGAACCGTGTTCAGTTTTGCCGCGGTTTCTTTTCGGAACCTGTCGGCGTATCCGGTGCCGAGTCCGATCAGATCGGCGGTAATCACCACGGCGGGACCTGTCCCGTCATCGAGTACCAGAACCTTGGCGTATAGATCGTCGTGCACGCCCCTGCTCGGTCCGAAACTCCACCCGGAAAGGTCCAGCCCAGCGGGCGGCGTAATGACCGCGGTAGCCGCTCCGGCCTTGATGGCTGCCACTACAGTTCCGCCTTTTCCGGCTTGCCCTCCCGGACGGACCGGAATACAGCCTCGGTAAAGGCGGCGGCGGTAAGACCGTCGGCTGCCCCCGCCTTGAGCTCGTCTTTCCCCAATACGGCATCAATAAAATTAGCGTCCGGATTGGCTTCCGGGAAATCGGTATGCTCCGTGACGGTTCCGTCCTCTCCGATTTCCCTGCACCACTCACCCCGCCAGGCATCGGCCTCTATCCTGCCCTTCTCAAAAATGAACGCGGCAAAGCTTCCGTCGGGCACACTGTTCCCCCCCACGGTAACCGAGGCGAAAACTCCGTTCTTGAAACGGATGCTGATAACACTGTTTACATCCACGTCTCCGCCGTTATTCGCGGAATAGGCGAACACCTCCTCCGGATCGGCTCCGGCCAGGGAGAGGATACTGTGAGCCAGATGGGCTCCGCTGTCCACTATCTGACCGCCTCCGGAAACCTCCGGATCCTGCCGCCAGCTCCCCGCAGTCAAGGTCTTCCAGTTCTGGGCCAGGTATGCGGTAATGAGTTCAAGCTTTCCGTACCTGCCGTCTTTAAGGGCGGACCGTACAGGATCCAGACCCGGGGCATAGGCGGTGTTGTAGCAGACACCGATTTTGAGTGACCCATGTTCCCGGCTGATACGCTTAAGTTCCCGGGCCTCTTTAACGGAGGTTACCATCGGTTTTTCGATCAGCGCGTGACAGCCGCGGTCAATGGCTTCCGCTGCCTGGGGAAAATGCAGGTTATGCGGTGTGCAGATCACCACCCCGTCCAGGTCCGTGTTTTTGTACATCTCCGCAGTGGAGGTGTACTTTTGGATAGGAACCGGATAGTCGGTAAGTCTCCGGCTTATCAGGTCCTCGATACTTTCTTCATGCCGGCTGCAGAGGGCGGCGATTACTACATCTTCCCGCTCCTTGAGCCTCCGGGCGTGGGCTCCGGCGTATCCGCCGCATCCGATGATTGCCATGCGTATTTTATTCATAATAATGACAGTATACGGCCGGTTTCTCCCGCAATCTACGCCGAAACGGTCATTATTCTGATACTATCCAGTCAACAACAAAATTGGCAACAGTCAAAAAACGAATCAACAACAACATTTCCCGGTCAACTCCTTCTGTGATTAAGAAAAGTCCATAATTTCATATAATATATAAATTTAGATCGGGTTGACCGGGAATTGCCGCA
>CAYLLE010000178.1:0-5376 GCA_964384485.1 uncultured Spirochaetales bacterium
ATTCTAAATATACATTACCGGCGGAGCAGGAGGAATCATTGTCCATATATAAAGTCTACTTCAAGTGGAAAGATAAAGATGTAACCCTGAGGGCGCGGAGTCTTGATTTAACCCATCCTTATTTTGTTTCAATCAAGGATTTGGTATTTCCCGAGGGGAAAAAACTCATCATCGATCCCGCTGAAGATGAAATCCGGAAGGCGTTTGGAGACACCGATCATCTGATGATCCCGTTCCAGTCTGTTTCTCTGATTGAAGAAAATTCTGAAGAGAAACAGAAAGAAAAACCGAAGGTCCGTCCCTTTACTCTGGTGGATGAAGAAAAGGGAGAAGAACCGCCTGAAAAGTGAGATTATCAGCGGTTTACTTACCGAGCCGTTTCATTCCGTTCAATTCGGTTCCCTCAAGGTCGATTTTTAGATTGAGGAACTGAAGCAGGTCTTTGACCGAGAGAATCCCGGCCAGTTTCCCGTTCTCCACGACCATAAGGCGGCTGTTTCCGCTCCTGTGCATTCTGCTGATCGCTTCGGTAGCATCATCATCGGGGGAAATTGTGTTTTCTTCCGAACACCCCGTCTTAAGCTGCCGGACGGGAGTATTGGACCATTCTTCCCGGGGCAGTTCCCGGATGTCCTTTGTGGTAACACATCCTTCCAAGTCGCCGTCCGTAACGATGGGAAACAATTTATAATGATATTTATAAACGTAATCTTCCACCAGCCGTTCCACCGAAATGGCCGGAGTCACCGTAACTACATCGGTTTTCATAAACCGCCGTACTTTTTCACCCCGCAGTGTTTCCTGTATCAGTACCTGCTGGTAGGATACCCGGGATGATTGATGTATAAAGAAACCGATAAAGATCCACCATATTCCCGAAAGAAATCCGCCCGCGAAGATTCCGGCGAATCCAATAAAGATGAGAAGGAACCCGAATCCTGATCCCGCGTAGGAAGCCCATTTTGTGGCTTTCCTAATATCTTTCTTGGCACCCCAGATAATCGCCCGGAGTACCCGGCCTCCGTCCAGCGGATAGGCGGGTATTAAATTGAATCCTGCCAGGATGAAGTTGATCGTCCAGAAGTAGCTCAGCACAGCCTGCACCTGGGCCGGCCATTCTCCTCTCATCCCCAGGGCGTAAAACCCGAGGAACACTCCCCCTAAAAGTATACTCAAACCGGGACCGGCCAGTGCCATAAGCACTTCAGCTTTCGGACTGGGCGGGTCTTCCCGGATATTCGCGACTCCGCCGAAAACAAACAGTGTGATCTCTTTTATGTCCATGCCGAATTTCCGCGCCACAAGAGAGTGGCTGAGTTCGTGCAGTATGATAAAAAGAAAAAGTCCCGCCGCGCCGATTACTCCCAGAATCCAGTAGATTGCCGGTTCAAAAGCTTCAAAGTAATTCGGGAAGACACCGGTTGCCAATGACCATACAATGAGCACGGCTATTATCAGCCAGCTCATGTCGGCCTTGACGGTGAATCCTAAAAGTTTAAAAAGTTTATAACGGTTTCCGTACATATGGTAATTTATTTCTCCTTCAGCGCCGCGATTCCGGGAAGTTCTTTTCCTTCCAGGTATTCAAGGAACGCTCCTCCCCCGGTTGAGACATGGGTCATCTTGTCTTCGTATCCCGCCTGGGTAACTGCGGCCGCGGAATCTCCGCCTCCGACATACACTTCCGCGTCAAGCCCGGCGAGGACCTTTGCCATTTCGTTTGTTCCTTCCGCGAAGGCATCATTTTCAAAAAGACCCAGCGGACCGTTCCAAACTACCCGTTTGGCGCTGTGAAGAATCTCCCGGTACCGTTCCAGGGTCTGCGGTCCCACGTCCAGGATCATCCAGCCGTCGGGAATATCCGTTACCGGGACAATCCGCTTTTTCGATGCTTCATCCGGGGAAGGGGCAGCTGCCGCGTCTTCCGGCAGAACAAGGTTTTCTCCGGAATTTTTCAGAATTTCCGAAGCCGTACCTGCGCTCTCTTTGTCCACCAGAGAATTCCCCACATCAACACCCTTCGCCTTAAGGAATGTGTTTGCGATTCCTCCCCCGGTCATTATGGTGTCGGTTAGTTCGATCAGCCGTTTAATGACTCCGATTTTATCCGATATTTTCGCTCCTCCCATAATAGCCACCGAGGGGTGTACCGGATTGGAGATGATTGTCTCGAGAGCCTTAATTTCCCGCTCCATAAGGAGCCCCATAACCGCCGGCAGGTGATGTGTTATCCCTTCCGTGGAGGCGTGGGCCCGATGAGCAGCGCCGAAAGCGTCATTCACGTAAATTTCTCCGTGGGAAGCAAGAGATTTCGCGAATTGATCATCATTTTTCTTTTCTTCCGGATGGAACCGTGTATTTTCTAGAAGAAGTACTGAACCGGGTTTCAATTTAGAGGATGCTTTCTCCGCTTTTTCTCCCACACAGTCGTCGGCAAACTCGACTTTACTGCCGAGGAGATCGGCCAGATGAACCGCCGCCGGTTTAAGACTGTACTCCGGTTTCCGCTCCCCTTTCGGTCTTCCCAGGTGGGAACAGAGGGTTAACCGGACATCTTTATCGAGGAGATATTTGATCGTATCCAAAGCCGCCCGGATCCGGGTGTCGTCGGTTATTTTTCCGTTCTCCATGGGTACGTTAAAATCAACCCGCATTATTATCCGTTTATTATCAATATCAATATCATGCACTGTTTTTTTCATAATTATCCTCCTGCGTTTAAGATACAATTTCTTCTGGACATGGGCAAAATTTTTGTTTAAGCTTACTCCAATTTTTCATTATCATGCAGAGAACGGAAGAAAGAGAGGTTCTCATCAATTTTTAACAAAAAACAACGATAAATATTGAGAGGTGATTATGAATGACAGGCTGGGATTCAGGCTCATTGTAACCGCTCCCTGGTTTCTTTTTATCGGCTTATTCTTTGCCGGTATTCCTCTGTTCGCGCCGGGCCGGGTTTCAGTCAGTTTTGTTCTTTTCTCGGCTGCCGCCGGCGTTCTGCTCTATATCTTCCTGCAGATTGTACTGCTCCCGAAGGTCCGTCTCTTCGGGAACATGGAAGCGGAAGGCACGGAATCCCACGGTAAGTGGCTTGCAGAACTCGGCCGCCTTCCGCTCTCAACGTTCATCATCATTACTCTCTTTACTGTGGTTTTGACTTCCATTCTGGTTTTTCTGTCAATAATACGGGGAGTCTTTCCTAAATCCCAGGGGATCCTTTACGGCTTCGGTCTCCTCGGATTTGCCATGCTCGCCGGTGCTTTCGTCTATGTACTCCTGGATAAACGGCTTCTCCTGTCTCTCTATAAAAAAAAGATTACCGGATATCCCTCAACCCTGAGGGAGGAGCGGCAGTTCAAAAAAATTATTATCATCCCCTTGTTTATGGCCATCATGACTGTAATCACCATTTTCTCCTGGACCATACTCGGATTCTCCCGGGCAGCTCTGATGGCCGGTTCTTCCGGCGGTGGTCTTATAGGTTCCGTTATCGGCCATATCATTGTTCCGGTAGTGCTTTTTCTTAGCACGGTAGGCGTCCTGGTTTTTGTATGGGCCGGGAACTCCAGGCTTCTCTACCGGAATGTGCTTAACCGCATTGATTCACTTACTTCGGGAGAGAAAGATTTGACCGGTAAGGTTTATATTACTTCCGTGGATGAGATCGCGTCCATCGCCGGAGGGATAAACCAGTTTATCGGTGTACTTCATAATAACATCACCCAGCTCAAAGGCTCATTCGAAACAATGGATATAATCCAGGATAAGCTGTTTGAGAAAATCGAAGAAACCGGGGAAATTCTCGGAGAGGTTGATAAACATATCGCGGCATCGGCGGAAAATGTTGATACCCAGTTCACAAAAAGTGCCGAAGTTATTGACCTGGGGAGGAAGTTCCAGGAGATCGTAACCGAGTTAAACTCTGTTTTTATGGAGCAGAACCGAAGTGTCGGCGCGTCCCTTGAAGGAATCGAAGAGATTATCAATTCGGTGGAACGTACGGCAGCCCAGATAACCGGTGTGTCCGAGCAGGGGAAGGAACTTACCGGATTATCAGAACAGGGAAGAGAGGCTCTGGGGGCCACAATCGCTTCGGTGACCAAAATAAGCGGACTATCGGACGAGCTGATCAAGATCAATTCTATGGTCGCCAATATCGCTTCCCAGACCAATCTGCTGGCAATGAATGCCGCCATTGAAGCGGCCCATGCCGGAGAACTGGGAAAAGGATTCGGGGTGGTGGCGGACGAGATCCGCTCCCTGGCGGAGGATACAGCCGCCAGGACAAAGGAAAGTGCCGGGAGTCTGAAACAGATTATCGCGGAAATTGATTCCGCGCTTCATGTGGCGAAAGACACCGGCGATGCCTTTTCCCTGATCAGTCGGGCCATCGTCCGGATGGGAGACGGAGCACAGGAAGCTTCCGAAAACATGCGGCAGCAGTCACGGACAACCGAAACCATACAAGCTTCTCTGGGCAAGACCCGAAGCGACACCCGCCGTCTCGAAGAATCGGCTGGTGAACTCCTCTCTCATACCCAGGGCATGATGGAAACGCTGAACCAGCTGGGCCGGTCCGCTGAGGAAGGAAAAGAGCGGACGGAACAGATGCGCTCATCAAACGGGAGAGCCCAGGAAAGCATGGAAAAGCTGGATGAACTTTCCCGGTCCGCTGAAGAACTGCAGCATCATCTAAAGGAATTTGTGGAAGGGTTTACGACCTGAACAGGAGATCCCGCAAATCCGCTACATTGTCGAGATAATAGGTTGCTGTTTCTTTTAATTCTTTCCGAATGTGGTCGATTTTATGACCCCAGCCCGCCGCGGCGGAATCCACTCCCGCTTCGCGCGCCATGGTTATGCCGGGTTTAAGATCATCCAGCACTAAAATATTTTCTTTCCGGATGCCGAACTGCCGGACTGTCTCTTCCACCGGCCATGGATTGGGTTTATGCTTGGCCGGATCACCGGTCCATCCGATGATGAGGTCGGGCTCGAATCCCGGCGCATCAATCTGATTCTGATAATGCATCAGGATGATATCCGGTTCAGAGTGAGACACAACCACCACTAGCCCCCCTTTCTCCCGGAAATCGTTTAGTACTTGAAGCAGCCCCGGAAAAAAGGGCGGTGCCGATTTTTCCGTAAACTCACGCCAGACCCGGTAAAACATCTTTTTCTCTTCATCGTCAAGACCAAGAACCTCGTTCAGGTATGTTCCCAAACCGGGATGATAATTGATGGAAAGCCACTTATCGAGAGACACCGCCATATCTCCACGCCCCAGGCGTTTGAGCTGTTCAAGATGGGCGGGGTAGTGGATGTGGGGGGTGCTGTTTACGGCTGTATCATCGTGGTCGATCAGTAAAACAG
>CAYLLE010000179.1:0-5361 GCA_964384485.1 uncultured Spirochaetales bacterium
GTAATAAAACAATTTATAAATTTTAATGCGAATGTGATCACCGGGAATTGCTGGGCACCAGTATCAGATGGTGGACATCGGGAAAAAACCTTTTCATCTTGACCGAGGCAAGCCGCAGGCTAACCTCTCCCGGGTCCAGCCGGATAACTCCGGCATCGAGACCCCGGGGTTCGGTGTAATCTCCGGTCGCCCGGGTCACAAAGGTTACCCGCTCTCCTCCGGCGGTAAACTCTCCGACAGCATCAGCCTGATCTTCGGTTGTACCGAGATAGGCGATTATCCGGTACTTTCCCCCTTTTTCTACCGCCAGTTTCCACTCTATGGAAAGTCCGGTTCGGACCCAGCGGCCGGCAGTCCTGGCTCCGTTCATATACGTTTTATGACAGTGCCACGTGGCTTCTCCTAAGGCGGGAATAAGTTCCGCCGATTCCCCGGATATCCAGGTCGGAAGCTCCGGTTCAACCCGGATCACCGGCCGGGGAAGGGCGTACACGTTATCAATCTGGGGAGGAGCCGAAAAAAGTACTTCCAGCACCGGATTCGTGCTATCGGGAAAAGAGGGGATCGATCTGATCTCCGCGCCGCTGTCTGTTTTAACCGCGGGTAAAAAGGGACCCCGGGGGGAAATCCGGACGCTTTTAACGTTGCTGGTCAATCCGCCGAGAATAATTCTGTCACCCCGGGGCCACCGGGCCAGATGGACGTAAACGGTATCATCTTTCCGGGTTGTGCAGCCGAGATGGAAACGCTGATTTTCGTATACTTCGTAAACCAGGGCGTTCCCCGGCTGGACACCGAATACCGTGTCTCCCGATTTTTCCAGCCACCTGCCGATATCGGCGAGCCGGTCTGTGCATTCCTTCCGGATTATCCCGCCCGGCTGAGGTTCCACATTCAGAAGGTAGTTCGCTCCCATACTGCGGGATAGGCACAGCCGGTAAATCAGTTCGGGAGAAGTATGGAAATGCTGGTCATTATGGTATCCCCAGCCTTTAAGCCCCATGGCATCGCAGATTTCGATTTTCCCGCTGCCCTGCTCGGTGTCGTATTTCTCCGGAAAAAACCGTTCCGGGGTAATAAAATCCCCAAGGTGGCCTCCATAGGCATCCTGATTCACTCCCCGGTCGTTTACAACCAGGGAGGGCTGCCTTCTTCCGCATGCATCAAGGATGTTTTTAAGCTGATCCGGAGGCAGGTGATCGGAAAATCCGTCGAGCCAGAGCAGATCGGTTCTTCCGTAATCCGCTGTGAGCTCTTCTAGCTGGGCTGAAACAAAAGCGGTATACGCTTCGGCGGTCTGATCGTACCTGCCGGATTCACGGTAATACCAATTGTCCGCCGCGAAATATATACCGAACCTGAGTCCGGCATTCCGGACTGCGTCGGCAAGTTCCCGGATCAAGTCACGCTGGAACGGAGTATTCCCGATATGAAAATCGGTCGTCCGGGTGTGCCAAAGGCAGAACCCTTCCCCGTGCTTCGTGGTAATAACCGCGTACCGGGCACCGGACTCTTTAATTCGGGCAGCCCACTCCGCGGCATCAAACCGCTCCGGATTAAACTGAGGAAGAAGCCGGTTTCTGTAGGATCCCGGATCCATCTCCTGATAGTTATTTTCGTTCCCTCCCATTAAAGAGTAGAGTCCGAAGTGGATAAATATCCCGAAACCCGCTTTAGAAAACCATTCCTGTTGATCCCGCATCACTCTGAACCTTTTTCCTCAGTCTATCAGTTTGTATAGATCCCGGCTGCCCCGGACCGTCCGCTTTACCGGACGTCTACCGCTGAACTGTATCTCTCCGTACAGTGCCTTCACCACCGCTTTTCTTACGCTCTCCGCCTGTCCCCAGGCGTTAATGCAGACCGGAGCCAGCGGAAAATACTGTTCGTGAATGTACGGTGATCCGAAGGAGATTATGATGGTCTTTTCCCGGCCGTAGCAGAGCCCTTCCCATGTCGCGCCGAGGGAATTCCGGTTTACCGCCGGATCAATAAAGCCGAGACCCAGGGTGCAGAAGCAGAAGATGATGAGATCGTATTGATCGTGAAGATCTTTCAGAGTATTGATGCCGAACTCGGTTTTAACATCAACTTCCGCCCCTTTTTCTTCCAACAACGCCGCCATAGTTTTTAATTCATCCCGGTTTTCATCCCCCGCGGAAGCGATAACCAGGAGGATCTTACTCTTTCCGGGAGACAGGGGGAGCAGTCCGGACCGGTCCCATTCCAGGTGTATCGACTTCTCCGCCAGCTCCGCGGGGAAACCGTCCCGGACGCTTCCGGATTCAGGAACTGTTCCGGACCCGGTCTGAGTTAGACCGTGGAACCGCTTGAGTTGGTCGATCCGGGCCGCGGCATCGTCTATCCGCTCCACGGGGATCCTCCCCTTCTCCGCCTCCTGTTCGATGTAGTCCAGGGTTTCCGGCAGCGGCCAGAGGAGCATATCACATCCGGCCGAAAGACACTGCAGTTCCGTTTCCCTCCGGTCTTCGTACCAGGTTAGAAAGCCGCCCATCATCAGGGCATCCGAAACAATCAGTCCGGGAAAACCCATTTCTCCCTTTAGAAGATCACTTAAAAGCTCCCGGGACAATGTACCCGGAGGAGCAAGTCCCTTGATGCGTTCTTTCTGATAAGCCGGAAAGGCGATATGACCGGCCATAATCATATGGAGACCTTCATCTATAAGAGCCTGAAACACCTTTCCGGAATACTTTTTCCATGTTTCCACCGAGAGGGGATTTTCGCTGGTTACGAAGTGCTGGTTCCGGAAATCGAATCCGTCCCCGGGAAAATGCTTTGCCGTAGCGCTTACCCCCCCATCCTGCATTCCCCGGACCAGGGGTTTTAAAATCCGGATAACCTGCTCCGGGTCATCGCCGGCGGACCGGACATTCGTTACCTGATTGAACGGATTAAAGTTGATGTCCGCCACCGGTGAATAGGAGACGTGTCCTCCCAGCTGCCGGACTTCGGCTCCGATGGTCGCGCCGTATTCGTAGGCAAACTCGGCGGAATCGGCCGCGGACAGCCCCATGATGCTCGTTAGCTTCGTCATGCCGAACACATTTTGACCGACCCCCCATTCAAAATCGCCCATCACCACCAGCGGCGCGGGACTCGCGTCCTGCAGGGAATCGATGATCTTCCGGGTTTCTGCCGCCGCCTGATCCCGGTCCTTTATAACTTCACCGCCCACAAAAATTCCCCCGATGGGATACCGCTGAAAAAACGGTTTCAATCCTCCTAATTTTTCAGCAGCATCAAACACCCCTTTCGTGGTTAAAACAGCGGTCTGACAAATTTTTTCCCGCAGCGTCCGTTTATCACTCATATAAATCTCCTATTGCCAAAGGGGAAGGATTCCATCACCGGTTTTAAGCCAGTGGGAAAGGATAATGAAAACACTGGCCGTCCATGTGTATCCCCGGTCATGGAGAGGATCCCCGGTCACCACATTGAAGCATTCCGCGAATCCCGCCTTCCGGCAGGTACCGCAGAACCGGCGGGATATTTCCCGGGCCAGTTCGGTTTTTCCGGCGTCAATGAGTCCGTACACGATGAGCATCGTGGCAGGCGCCCATGCCGGTCCCCGCCAATAACCGTCGGGGATAAACTCTCCGCTTTTCATGGATTCCGTGGCAAGCCCATGGTCGCCCAAAAACGCGGACTCATCACCAAGGTCTGAGACCAGATTGCTTAACACATCCCGGGGAAGCAGCTTGCCCAGCACCACCGGGATCCGGAGGAGCAGGGAGTCCGCCGGACTTTCCCGGTGGCTTCCGTCCTGGAGCCCGGTAAACCGTCCGTCCCGGATACTGTGCCCAAGAAGCGCCTCCAGGAGTTCCCGGCTCTTTTTCCGGTGGTTCTCCGCGTCGGTAAATAGACTGAGCCGTTCCGCCGCTTTAGCCAGGACTTTAAGCTGCAGGACAAGCAGCGCGGAAAGATCGGGAGATTCTACCGGCGGTTCTATATCAAAAACAGTTGCGTCATCCCAGCCGCTGTCGTTCCCGTGGTGGTATTGACAGATCCCGTCACCGTCATCATCCCGGAAGCGGAACCACCAGTAGGTAGCTTTGAGCAATTTTGGATAGATCCGCTCAAGTTCCTGTTCCGGGACAGCACCGTACTGCAGCAAATGAGACAGGACCAGCCCGTGAACCGGCGGTTTTGTGTAGACAAACCCGATTTTCCGTTCGTTTATTCCGTCAGCCAGCGCCCCCTCTTCCAGCTGATGATCGAAATGAAGCTGATACATATCCCAGGCCAATTCCGGATCCCGGAGCCCCATGGCCCATGAATTAAAGTAATTGTCCCAGTTCCAGGCGTTGAGCATCCGCCGTTTGCTCATGATCATGGTAGGCTTAAAAAAGTTATGGGAAGCCGGTACGAAGCTGGACCAGGTAATATAAGAAGCGAAAAATGATGTATCCCCGTATTCAGGCTCAGCTTCCGGAGATAGGGAATGCCATGCGTTCATTTCAGCTTTCACTTTCTCCGCGTCTTTCTCGAATGAGCCCATCACGGGATCACCTCCGTTTTCACTTTCATAATCGGTAATAAGTATTTCCGCTTCCGGTGAAAGTTCCAGGATGTACTCGTTGGTATTCTGATGACGCCTGTCGCCTGCAGGTTTCGGCCCCCACTGAGCCGGACTGAACAATTCTCCCGAAAGGAGCCGGATGTCATGTTTTATATTCGCGATCACACAGCGCCAGGCGGTCTGCTTTTCCCCTTCCGACCGCCCGATGGGAAGGAACGCTTCCCAGTTCCCCGCGGTTTCTGCAGGGACCGACAGCCGGAGTCCGGTTCCGCGGCACCGGATCCGGATCTGTCCCCGCCGGGGCATAATCAGTTCAGCCATTCCCCGGTCCCCCCGAAGGATGAGGATATGGGGAAAGGCTTGATAACTGAGAGGAACCTGTTTTCCGTCCGATGTCAGGGTAAGATCATAAACGGGAGCGGTTTCACCGCCGTAAATATACCGGAGAGTAATCGAATCCAGGGGCTTTTTTTCCGCTTCTTCGGTCAAAATTACCCAGTTCGTATTCCGCCGGGAAAACGCAAAATAATCTAAATCCAATTCTGGAAGGTTCATTTTTGTCTCCTTCTCCCGGCTATACCCGGGTTTCCGGAAAGTGTACCGGGTCATTGTCAGAAAAACAACCGCACAAAATTCGTATTTAATCCCGATAAAATAACACTCCCGGCCGGTTCCGCCCAAAGACCAATTAACCGGCCGTGGACACAGCAAATCCCGGTCAACTCCTTTTGTGATTAAGAAAAGACCATAATTTCATATAATATATAAATTTTAATGCGAATGTGATCACCGGGAATTGCTGCCGTGGACATGAATCA
>CAYLLE010000180.1:0-5324 GCA_964384485.1 uncultured Spirochaetales bacterium
CAAGCAATTACATAAATCGGGATCACCGGAAATTGCCGTTTTTCCGCGAAAAAAAAATATGCGGCAATTCCCGGTCAACCCGATATAAATTTATATATTATATGAAATTATTGCCTATTCTCAATCACAGAAGGAGTTGACCGGGATTTGCTGGCCCGGGTCAGAGACTGCTTTGTCCATTCCCTGTTCGCCCAGAGGGCACAGCCTCCTGCCGTCTCTTTGAGCATATGATGCTCCTTCCGGATAATATGCAGGAATTTCGACCGGAGTGCTTTTTCCAGTCCCCCGTTGCGGATATTAGCGTCGGAAAAGGGCGCCAATGGACACGGCTCCAGACTGCCGTCGGCACTGACGTGAATAAATCCCCGCCCGGCAGCCAGACATCCGCCGAACCGTTCCTCGTCTCCGGGGAAAGCGTAGTAGAGGGCCTTGTTTTTGCGGGATTGGCTTCCGCAGAGGGAAGAGAGGGAGAAACGCTGAGCTTCCGAGAGCACCAGGTATTCCGTCTCCTCCTGAATCGGCACGTACTCCACGAAAAAAACGACCCGGCATCCGGCGTCGGATATTCTGTCCAGGAATTCCGGATCGGTTACCCGGGAAAAATTCGCCGAGGTAGCGGTAAAGGATGCCCCGTAAAAAAGCCGGGATTGTTTGGCCCTGCTGAACAGCTTTAGTACTTTATCATGTACACCCGTGCCCCGCCGGTTGTCAGTATCTTCCTGTTCACCCTCGATACTGAACACGGGAATCACATTTTTCTGTTTCCGGATTCGTGAAAAGTGCGTGTCCGTAAGCAGCATCCCGTTGGTGAAAACCGCGAAGAGAAGCTGAGGGAAGGAACCGGTTATGTCGAAAAGGTCCTTTCGGGTAAAGGGTTCACCGCCTGCCAATATAACGATGGAAACCCCTAAATCAACCGCTTCCTGAAGCAGTCCTTTAAGTTCTTCCGTGGTGAGCTCGTCACCGGGATTCCGGTTGTGTCCTTTCGAATAGCATCCGGCACAGTTTAAATTGCACCGGTTGGTTACGCTGATAATCAAAAAGGCGGGCATTTCGATGCCCCGTTTCATTGCCGCCCGGCGGAGCCGGAACGCTCTTCTCTGACGGAAGAGCAGTTTGATAAGAAAGAGCAGCTTCGCCGGTTCGTATCGGGTTAGGCTCAAGGTTTGACGAAACATCTGCTTGATGTCGGTATGGATCCGGCCGGGTATGGTGTCTTGATTCATATTTTAACTCCTATAGTATATATAGAACATTCCTGGCGAAATAATGCGTTACCAATTGTAAGCGATAATTATTAAAATCGTAATAATACTGAGGAAAGGATGAGGCCGGCTGTCAGGCGAGCAGTTCCTTTGCGTCTCTCCGGAAAAGGGTCATCCGGATAATATCATGATAGACGCCGAAACGGAAAATCTCTTCCTTCAGTCGCGCCTCTTCCTCGAAACCGCATTTGGTGTACGATTTTTTTGCCCGCTCATTATAATCGTATACTTCGAGTATCGCCTTTCTAAGGTTCATCTCGTCGAATATAAAACGGAGCAGAACCCGCATGGCGTCGGTACCGTATCCTTTTCCTAAATAATCGGTATGACCCACGAAAATTCCTACGTGACAGTGCCGGTTTTTCCAGCTCACGTTGTGGATGCCGCAGCCGCCGATGTATACGGAATCGGACAGGGTCTCCACCGCGAAGCTGTAATCCCCGCCGGAACGGGAAGACTGGCTCTCGAACCATTTTTCTTCTTCCTTCGGCAGAATCGGATACGCCACATCGGGATGCATGTACTGTTTGATCTCCGGATTGTTGAGGAAATTCCGGGCCTTTTCGATATCCTCGTGATTGTAGCTTCTGAGCCGAACAAGTTTACCGTCGTACATAGGGACGATTTTATCTGATTACGCGGTCCGTGATAACCGGCCAAATCCGCATTCCGGTTATTTTTTTTTATAAAAAAGAATTCCTCTCCGGCGCCGGGTAATCTGCTCCGGGCTCAAACCGAGCTTGACGTGAATGTGATCACCGGAAATTGCCTGGCGGTGGAAGAGTTACTATCATTGAGATATAATTGGTTACATGGCTGGGCGTACTCCAAGAATACCTGACTACGCGGTTCCTCCGGATGTTTCAATTCAGGATGTGACCGAAAACACGGTGGCCGAGACCAACCGGGTGCTTCGGTGTGAAGGAAATGTCAAAGGGAGAAACACAGGTTTTTACCTGAAGATAACCAAAACCCCGGAACCTCACATGGAAAATGAATCTCAAGTCCTCTCCGCCTTGGCCGGAACTCCAGTTCCCGCTCCCAAGGTGCTCTGGTACGGCAAATCCAGAAGGGAGTTCATGGCCCTGGAAGAAAGGCCCGGATTCAGTCTGTATGATCTCCTTTTTCCAACAAGTCCGAATTACCGGCCCCATCTGGCGAACCGGTATCTGACCAAGTACGGTGAAGCATTGGGAATGGTTCATACTGCAGATATTCAGTGGCAGCCCCAGAAGCGCGAACAGCTCTACGGGTTCATCGGGGAGCAGGAACTGAACGATGTCCGTTTCCTGGAAATGAGATACTGGCTCCAGTACAATCCGCCGCCCCCGAAAGATACCGTTTTTGTCCATGGAGACATGAATACCGCCAATGTACTCATTCATGAAAACGAAGTTTCCGGAATACTGGACTGGGAGTTTGCCGGAACGGGATGGCGGGAGTTCGACCTTGCCTGGATTCTCCGGCAGCGAATGGATTACCAAAACACCCCTGATGTCCGTGACGCAATTCTGGAAGGCTATACCAGGAAAACGTCGTATGATCCCGACGCGCTCCGCTGGTGCGAGGTGATGAACTACCTCCACATCGCTTATTGGACCCGGGAGACCAGCCCGGAGTACTCTTCCTTCGCCCTGGATAAAGCCGAAGAGGCCACTCTACGGGGATTTGAGTAATCTTCTTAGAGAAAAATCTGATTGTCCGAATCATCATCTCAACCCATAATCCCCCGCAAATACGGTTACAAACTGCCGGCTGCCGGTATATACTAACGCTTTACAGGGAGGAGAAATGGAACAGTTCACAGATATAGACTTCAATTTCTCGTTTGAAGAGTTTTCAAAACAGGCCCATCTGGAACCGGGCACAGATTTGGCTGAAGAAGCCCGGGAAAAAATGGATGATGCTGTTCCGCTGGTCCGGCCCAAAGGGATAGCCGATGTTCTCTACGTCGAAGACCGGAATGAAGATTCAATTATCTTCGACCGGGTAACCTTTACCAGCAGGGTCCTTACCGAAAATCTGAAGGATATCGAACGGGTATTCCCGTATATCGCCACATGCGGAACCGAACTGGAAGACTTTCCCGGTAAAGCTCAAGATCCGCTCTTGGAGTTTTGGATCGATACCCTTAAAGAGATGGCGCTGCATACTGCTATCAGGACTATCCGGGAATGGGTGGAAGAAACATACGGAATTAAACAGGTTTCTTCCATGAATCCGGGATCGGCGGACGCCCATGTATGGCCCCTCAGGCAGCAGCGGGAGATGTTTTCGGTATTCGGAGATGTGAAAAGTCTGATAGGCGTAGAGCTGACCCAGTCAAATCTGATGATACCGAACAAGAGTGTTTCCGGAATCTACTTTCCCACGGATAAGGCGTTCATCAACTGTACGCTGTGTCACCGGGAAGCTTGCCCGAACCGGCGTGCTCACTTTCGCGGAGCCGCACACGGCTGAATACAACAAACACGGAGGAAAAAATGCCGAAGCTTGTAGACAAAAAAATTTTCATCCCTTCCCCCAAAGAAGGAACTACCGTAAGCGGAGGAACGTTCTATTCAAAACCCGGGGGTACCGATTTAGTCAATGTGTACTCCTATTCTTCCCAAAGCGATATCATGGATACCGAATACCGGAGATTATCACATGACAACGGCCGAACCTGGACGGAACCGGTAGAAATAAATGCCAGGATCGAGCAGGAAGATGGAGTGCTTCAAAGGCACATCAGGGGAGGAATCTGCGACCCCGGGAACGGAAAGTTTGTTCTGTTCCGGAATGAGGCAAAACTGCCGAACGGGCTGGTGGCGGAATATCTCCGTTACAACACCATTTTCTATTCCGTTTCCGATGACGGAGGTGAATCTTTTTATCTGGATAAAAAACTGGTACAGGATGAGGAGGGCTGCGATGAAAATCATCCCCTGCCGGGTGTGTACTGGAGCCGGAACTCCTACATGCTGGGAGATAAAACCTGCATACCCGTAATTACATCGGCCGGCTCTATTCTTCTGCCGTGTCAGATTAGTCCCATTGGGCCCGGCGGCGTATACGAAAATCCCGGAGGCGGCTACACCTACGGCAATACCGGAATAATTGAAGGGAAATGGAAAGAAGACGACATCTCCTGGCAGCTCAAAGAAGTAATCCTGGGTGATCCTGACTGTACAACCCGGGGACTTTTGGAACCCACCCTGGCAGAACTAAGTCCGGGACGGATCCTGGCGGTTATGCGCGGGTCAAACGATTCACGGCCGGAACTAAAAGGGGTCCGCTGGTATTCAACTTCCGATGACGGAGGCAGTACTTGGAGAACCGCCGCGCCCTGGAAGTATACCGACGGCGAAGTGTTTTTCTCGCCCAGTTCCTGCTCCCAGCTTCTCTCCCATTCCTCGGGAAAACTGTTCTGGATTGGAAACATCTCCCCGGAAAACCCGAAAGGCAACCTGCCCCGGTATCCTTTTTATATCGGTGAGGTGGACCGGGAGACCGGTCTTCTCTACAAAGATTCCCTTTTTAAAATAGATGACAAAAAATCTGACGATCCCGAATTCCTTACTATCTCCAATTTTTCCGCGAGGGAAGACAGGGAAACCGGGCATATAGTCATAACCCTGCCGAGGACCGGACGTCCCCGGGGTACGGAGACGATGCCCTTTCAGGGAGACAATATCTGGTACGAAATCGAGGTGTAATTTACCAACACTTTTGCCCTCCTGTTCGTCTCTTATAGTAATGGGATGCGGAATGGACAGCGAATCACTATACGAAGAGCTTTATAACGACTGTTATTCTTTTGTTAAATCCCGAATTAAAAATACCGAGGAGACCGAAGACATCGTTCAGACTGCATTTCTTAAAGCTTTAGATAACGAGAGACTAAAAATATGCGGATGGCTGCGTGTGATAGCCCGGGTGAACAAGGGGCGCATTGCCTCCCCCGACTCTGAGTCGGAGCGGGATGAGTGTCTAGAAAACGAATTCGGGATCGGAAATGTGGGCAGCAATTCCCGGTGATCACATTCGCATTAAAATTTATAAATTGTTTTATTACAA
>CAYLLE010000181.1:0-5305 GCA_964384485.1 uncultured Spirochaetales bacterium
ACGGTTCTGTGAGAGGGCTGTAGCGGAATTTATCCGCTACACCCTACTTAATTTTGTTCTTAAACATCAGTTTTATTCAGTAATCATCCCGGCTTCTGCTCTGGTTTTTCCAATTGTGATATTACCGGCTTTCATTTCCGATTCTGCCTGACTGACCGCGTCCTTTACTTCCTTGGGGATTATAGAATCGAAGGAATGGAAAGGAGCAATTCCGGTAGCATTTTCGGTAATACCGAAGTTCTCGGTCTGACCGCCTTCAAATGTGTCCTGAATTACATCGGTAATTACGGCGAAGGTTGATTCAGCAATACCTTTGGTGGCTGAGGTAAGAACAGTGTCAGGAGCGAGGTAATTCTGGTCCACATCTACTCCGATAGCAAGAACACCGGCTTCTTTACATGCCTCAATGGCTCCGACACCGGTAAGTCCTGCAACGGGGAAGACAATGTCTGCTCCCTGTTCGATCATAGCGATAGCTGCTTCTTTTCCTTTTGCCTGGTCTTCAAAAGTACCGGTAACCGTGGAAAGAACTTCACATTCCGGATTGACTTCTTTTACTCCCTGATAAAATCCGACCAAGTACCGCTCTACCGGGGGAATATCCATACCGAGGACCACGCCGACAACGTTGTCGTCGTTCAGTTTCGGTGACTCCGAGGCATACTTTTTGGTCATGTATCCTGCCACGAGACCGGCTAAGTAACCTGCCTGTTCTTCCTTGTAGGTAATACCGATTACGTTGTCCGGGGCGGTTGCAGGATCGACAAAAATATCAATACCGGCAAAATAGGTGTCAGGATAATTGGCGGCTGCTTCAATCATGGCATCTGCCATTAAAAATCCTACCGCAAAGATTAATTTTGCTCCGTCATCAGCCAAACCGGTAAGGTTCGGAATGTAGTCGGTCATCTGATTCGATTCGATCAGCCGGGTTTCCACTCCGTAATCCTCTTCAGCCATCTGGATTCCTTCCCAGGCGCCGTCGTTGAAGGATTTATCACCCAGTCCCCCGACATCGGTAGCCATTCCTACCATTACATCTGAGTACTGCCCTTCTGCGTCATCTTCTTTATCACCGCCCGCAAAAGTTAAAGCAGTGGCAGCAATCAATAGAATTCCAATCAATAATACTTTCTTCATGTAATCTCCTCCATGTCCGGACATACCTCCGGATTTTTTTGATTCCGATACGATAAACTAACGTGATCCTAATATTCAGTCAATAAGACAATTATAGCTTTTAGCTTTTTTAATAATTTATTTTTCCCGTTCGATCCGGAAATCGCTGCCCAATGCTTTCGGAGCGCGGGATCTCCTTACAAAGCTGGCTACCGCGATCACAGCTACAGCATATGGAAAAATGATGAACAGTTCAGACGGAACGTTAAACAATTTAAGGACTTGAAATCTTATCTGCAGTGCGTCGGAAAAGCCGAAGAAGAGAGACGCGATAAATGATCCGATCGGTGTCCATCCTCCCGATATATTTGCCGCCAGCGCGAGAAAGCCTCTGCCTGAGGACATGCCTTCGGTAAATGACGTAGCGTTTTCGATGGAAAGAAACGCGCCTGCCATTCCGGAAGTTAATCCGGAAACCAGGACTGCTGTATAGCGGATTTTTACAACCGATACACCTATTGTTTCCAGTGCCAGGGGGTGCTCACCGGCTGATATAATATGTATACCGAGTTTTGTTTTCTTCATTACAAAGGCAAACAGAATAACCAGAATAAATGTCATGAATACAATCGGGGTTTGCGAAAAAAGCAGGTCTCCGATTACGGGAATGTCCGCTAAAACGGGGATACGGAACGCGTAATTCCGGAGGGACTGCCGAATTGGTTCCGTTGTACCGGGATGACCGAAAAAAAACACCATCAGGAACCGAGTAATGCCTAACGCCAGGATGTTTAGTACGGCTCCGGAAACAACATGATCAATATGGAGCGTTATTGTAGCCGCGGCATGAATTAACGAGAAAATTCCGCCGGCTGCAATACCGGTAATAAGACCGACCCAGGGGCTTCCGGAATAGTAGGCGCCGGTAAGGGCAAAGAAGGCACCTACCAGCATTATTCCTTCCATAGCGATATTTACGATACCGGAACGTTCACAGATTGTCGCGCCGATAGCGGCAAGTGTTATCGGTGTAGAGAGACGAATCATGGCATTAAGCAGATTCATGTTGAAAATAGCAAAAAATCCGTCCATCTATATTATCTCCTTGCTGAGTTCCGCGGGTTTTGTTTTATTGAACAGCTTCCGGGAGACATATCCGTAGATATACCGGGCTACAATGAGAAACAGTATGATCCCCTTGATTATTTCCACAATCGCATTGGGAGTTTGGACAGTCCGGGCCATATACTGACCCCCGGCGTCGAGGGCTCCCCAAAGCAGAGCGGTTAATATTACGCCTATCGGATGGTTTGAGGCTAAAAGAGCAACCGATATACCGTTCCATCCGTATCCCGCGCTCAGATTTTCAAACATCTTGTGATCCAATCCGAGAACCTGGTTTGCGCCGGAAAGTCCTGCCAAAAAACCCGCGAATAACAGACCGAAAAAAATGTTTCTTCCGACATTTATCCCCTTTGATTTAGCTGCGGCTGTATTAAAGCCGATCGACCGTACTTCGTATCCGTATTTCGTATAATAGAGAATGAAATATACAAGAAGGGCCATTCCGATGGCGATAAGTATACCGGTATGGAGCCGGTAATTAGCATCAGGAAGGAAACTTTTAAAAATTGGAAGCTCGCTGCTTTCCTTGATGGGATCCGTCACATAGGGATGATTCGAAGTAGCCGGATCTCCTCCCATTCTCCGGATGAATACCGGTGAAAGATACCTTGCGATGTGGGCAAACATCATCGTCGTAATCACTTCATGGGCGCCAGTCTTTACCTTCAATATGGCCGGTATATAGTTGTAGAGCGCGGCTGTGGTACCTGATAAAAGAAGGATCAGGGGTATGGTTATTATTGGAGGGAGACGGAGATATATACCGAAAAACGCTGCCGCCATTGATCCGATATAAAACTGTCCCTCCGCTCCGATATTGAAAAGACCGGCTTTGAAGGCGAAGGCGACGGAAAGACCGGTAAAAATGAGAGGTGTAGCATTCAGCACAGAGATATGCCAGTTCTTTACGAATCCCCCAAAAAAGAGGGCCCGGTAAGCCGGGAGCGGATTGTATCCGGTTATTAGCATGATAACAGCGCCAAGCAGCACAGCAAGGGTAATCCCGTATATCGGGATTGAAATGTTTTTCCAGAGCGATCGGAGTTCATTTGTTACATCATCCCTGCCCTTGGTCAGCAATGTACGGAGGATATATACTCCGCCGGATGCCGAAATAAAAATCAACCCTGAAAAATATGAGGCCACAAAGAGGACAATTCCTATAGTTCCTAAAAGGATAGCTGCCCCCATCAGAATATCAGATAAACGGTCCTCTTTTTTCCAATCAAGACGCATCTGATTCCATCCTTGATTTCCCGGTCATCATGTAATACCCCACTTCCTCTTTATTAGTATCTTTCGTTATCAGTTCCTTTACGATTGTACCTTCGAACAATACAAGAATTCGGTCGGAAAGCAAAAAAATCTCTTCCAGTTCCAGTGATATGAGGAGTACAGCGGACTTTTTCTTCCTGATGTCCAGAATCTGTTCATGAATGTATTCAATAGCGCCCACATCGAGTCCCCGGGTCGGTTGGGAAACCAGGAGGAAATCGGGTCCTTTTGAAAGTTCCCTGGCCAGTATTACTTTCTGCTGATTTCCGCCGGACAAGCTGGAGACCAAATAATCAGGACTCGGTGTCCTGATGTCATAACTTTCCACCAGCTTAGCGGCATCTTTTTCTATCATATGTCTTTTCAGGAGTAGTTTTCCCGCGTAGGGTTCAGAGTAATGATAGCCCAAAATCAGATTCTCTGAAATTTTCATTTGAAGAATTAGACCGGATTTCTGCCGGTCCGCCGGTACAAAAGATACACCCACCTCATACCGCTCCCGGATAGTAAGGGGGTTCAGTTCCCGGTCCCGGAGATGGATCGATCCGTCTCCAATTTTACGGATTCCCATTATGGTTTCTGCCAGTTCCGTCTGCCCGTTTCCGTCAACCCCGGCTATCCCCACGATTTCTCCGGGACAGACGGAAAGTGAAAGATCCTGAAGAACCATATTGCCGCGTTCACCCTGGCACGAAACGTGTTCCATAAAAAAAACAGGATTATCGGTTATTTCATGTTCCTCTTTCTTTACCGTTAGAACAACTTCCCGTCCAACCATCAGATTTGCCAGCTCACTGGTGGTCGTTTCCGATGTTTTTCTTTCTCCAACCATCTCCCCTTTCCTGAGAATATAGACTCTGTCGGAAATTGCCTTTACCTCTTCAAGTTTATGGGTGATTATGATGATGGAAACCCCCTGATCTCTGAGTGTCCGGATAACGGTAAACAATTCAACCACTTCCTGCGGGGTCAGTACGGCGGTCGGTTCATCGAGAATGAGAATCTCGGCATTCCGGTAGAGGGCCTTGAGGATTTCCACCCGCTGCTGGAGCCCGACTGAAATGTCTTCAATACGGGAATCAGGATCTACGGATAAATGATATCTGTCCGAGAGATCCTTTACCTGTTTCCGGGCTTCCTTCCGGTTGACCACTCCGAACCGTCCCGGCTCATTCCCCAGGATGATGTTTTCGGTCACCGTCATGGTTTCAACTAGCATAAAATGCTGATGTACCATCCCTAGTCCTGAATCGATCGCCTCTTTCGGTGATGAGTAGGAAACGCTTTTATCCTTCAACATTATTTCACCGGATGTCGGCTTGTACAGGCCGTAGAGAATATTCATGAGGGTTGATTTACCGGCGCCGTTCTCTCCTAAGAGAGAAAGAATTTCTCCCTTATGAAGTTTGATGCTAATGTCTTTATTTGCCGTTACTCGGGGAAATTGTTTTGTAATATCGCGGGTTTCCAGAATGACACTCATGCCTCTCTCCTGGTATAGGATGATTGAAAAATAACATACTTCTGATCCCTCATCAACTAATTGTTCTGTTCTAATCATTTATTCTTAACGAAATCTACCCGTCCCGACCAAGCAATTTCCAGTTCTAAATTTCGCACAAAGATGAATAATTAGCTTTGTTACTAGCATTTATAAGAAACGGCATCACTGGAAATTGCCGTTTTTCGGTGAAAAAAAATAAGGACTGATGCGAAAATTGTTGTCGGGAATTTTTTCTGATTTTTTTGAAGCAGAAATAAAAAAAACCGGTAAGTAAAGGTGGAG
>CAYLLE010000182.1:0-5215 GCA_964384485.1 uncultured Spirochaetales bacterium
TCCCGGTGATCCCGATTTATGTAATTGATCGAAATAAGCAGAAGACCTTTTCTCATCATGACTCCCTTTACAGCAGCCGCGGGATAATGGCTAGATCGGTGACATTGTACACCATCGTGCTTTTTCTCTCTGTTTACCTCGGTCCCTTGATCCTCCCGGTCAGCGGTACCATTCTCTCTTCTCTCTGTCTCGTTTTAGCCCAGGGAACCGGGAATATCTATCTTTCGTTTAACCGGCTTAGGATGATATCTCAAAAAAAAAAGGCGCCGCCGGAAAGGACAGCGCCAGGGCAGGGAATCCCGTTCAGTCTTCAGGAGTTAGGGTCCATGTGTAGATCCCGATCCTCATTTTGGCGGGACCGTATCCCTTTCTTACCGCCCGGCCTAAAGCATTTAGAACAAGAGGATTCAGGTCATCCATAATGACCTTTACTTCCCCGTCCAGGGCTGAGGTACTCAGCATTTTAATCTGAGCTTCATCGAACCCGTTTTCCAGAAGCAGATCCTTGATCTGGCTGCTGATGGGGATGATGTAGACACCATCGACCTCGGCCGGCTCGTTTTCAGCGGCGAAAACCGCTCCGCAGGCGAGCAGGACAATAAGGACTCCCGCGGTAAAAAGTTTTTTGTTCATTTAAAACCTCCGCTATTATATAAGTTGTTCGCAATAATAATTTAGCATTAATTCAGAACGGCGTCAAGAAAAAATTAACAGAAAATGTGAAAAATTCCGCACTGGAGGTGCCGGCAGCCGCTCGGCCGGTGGAAAAAAGTCCATAAAACCAATATTATTTAAGAGATTGCTGTTGGAAATTGGAGGAGACGTGCAGGATAAATATCAGCATTATGAAGGAAAAATCAAAAAACCGGACATGACTATTTATTCCCTTACATACTGCGGAGTGTGTAAAGAAGCCAGGGATTTTCTGAATGAAAAGGGATACACCTTTACCTATATTGAATTGGATACCCTCCCGCCTCATGAACGGTTCGGTTTGAAACGGACAATAAACCCGGAGAATCAGAAGGATATGCTCTATCCGGTTTTAGAGATCGAAGGGCAGGACCGTCTATACGGGTATAACCCGGATGTCTGGCTTGACAAGATAGGCAAATATACCGGTTAGGTAAATCCCGTTGAAAAAAGAAAGTCAGCTCCGGAAATCATACCTCTTCCTAATTGTTTCCATTGCAACTGCGGGGTATCTCGCCGCGGAAACCGCGGTGGTCCTTCCCGTGTTTGCCAGGATTTACGGTCTAAGTCCGAGTCAGCTTGGAAATCTGATATCGGCAAGGTTTTTAGGCGGAATCGGGGCAGCCGTACTGCTTATGGTATTAGGTGATAAGAATACCCACAGCACCTATATACGGGCTGTAAGCGCCGCGGGGCTTGCCGCTTCTCTGCCGATTTTTTTCAGCGGATCATACGCCGCCCTTATTACTGTTTCTCTTATACGCGGAGTTGCCCTTACCACCACAATAGCCAATGTCAACGTCGGGATAACCGGTGCCTTCTCCCGGAGCACCGACCGATGGTCCTCCCGTGTGCACTCCTTTTTCGGAGTAGGGCTGATCTCGGCACCGGTAATTTCCATTTTGGTGAACAGCCTCGCCCTTCCGTGGCAGATAATCTGGTCCGTTCCCGTAGCCGCCTGGATTCTCATTCTTTTTCTTGATTCGGGAAAGCATGCGGCGGAGACGAGATTAAACGAAAACGCGGCAGGAGGCGGTGAAGTAAAAAAGAAATCGCTCATCCTGATACCGGTAATCCTTCTGTTCGCCGCGATAAATGTGGGGATTGAAGCCATGATTGTCGGCTGGTCTCCCACCTACCTCGAACTGACCGGAGCCAAGTTCGGCCCGGTGGGAACGATTCAGGTGATCCTTTCCGGCATGATAATTGCCGGCCGCCGTACAGCATCCGTTGCGGCAGGCAAGGTGGGAGTACGGCGGTATTTTCACATTTCGGCCGCCCTGATTTTTTGCGGAGCCCTGCTCATGATGTTTCTTCACTCTGCTTCCTGGGCCGTGGTTCTCCTACTTATAACCTTCGCCTGGGGAATGAGCGCCCTTTACCCCCTCATGGTCGCCCGGTTTTCTCCCGCGGTAAAATTACTCCCCGGCCGGTTTTTTCCGGTCCTCGAAATTGCCGCCACCACCGGGGGGACGTTGTTTCCGTTTATTCTGGGCAGGTTCAGCGATACCCGTCCGCTGATCGCCTTTCCGGTCTGTCTTATTGTCGGTACCGTCCTGCTTGCTTCGGTATCTACGGTATTCTATTTCCTGAAACAGCGGCGGTTATGAATCCCGCTCCCAGCTCATTGCCCGCTTTACCGCCCGTTCCCAGCCTGAGTACCTGTTTTCCCTCTCCTGTTCGTCCATCTCCGGCAGAAACCGGATTTCCGAATTGCCGGAAAGGGGAAGCTCATCCGGCCCGCTCCAGAAACCTGAGCCGATACCGGCAAGAAAAGCTGCCCCCCGGGCGGTAATCTCCGTTGTGTCCGGCCGGACTACGGGTACCCCCAGAATGTCCGCCTGGAACTGCATAAGAAAGCGGTTTACCGAAGCTCCCCCGTCAGCCCTGAGTTCGGCTCCGGGAATCCCCGATTCCTCTTCCATTGCCGCTACCACCGCCCGGGTCTGATATGCCAGGGATTCCAGTGCCGCCCGGATGATGTGATTCATGGTTGTCCCTCTGGTCAGTCCGATGATGAGTCCCCGGGCGTACATGTCCCAGTACGGAGCTCCCAAACCGGCAAACGCGGGAACCATGTAGACCCCTCCCGTATCTGGCACCTTAGAGGCAAAGTACTCGGTATCAGCCGCGTCGTGGATCACCTTAAGTCCGTCCCGAAGCCACTGAACCGCCGCGCCCGTAACGAAGATCGACCCCTCCAGGGCGTAGACCGGTTTTTCCCCGATCTTCCATGCCACGGTGGTAAGCAGTTTCCCGGATGACAAAATAGGCTTGGTCCCGGTATTCATGAGCACGAAGCTCCCGGTTCCGAAGGTGGTTTTGGCCGATCCGCCGGAGAAGCAGCCGTGACCGAATAAGGCGGCCTGCTGGTCACCGGCTATGCCGGTTACGGGTACTCTCCTGCCGCCGAAAAACCGCGGGTCTGTTTTCCCGAATAATCCTGATGAGGGGAGAACCCGGGGGAGCAGTGATTCCGGGATGCCGAAAATATCGCAGAGTTCTTCGTCCCACCGGCAGGCAGTGATATCGAACAGCATGGTTCGTGACGCGTTGGTAATATCGGTGGCGTAAGTCTCGCCGCCGGTAAGGTTCCAGAGCAGCCAGGAATCGACTGTACCGATACCGAGCTCTCCGGTACGGGAAAGCTTTCCCGCTTCTTCCGAATTACCGAGTATCCAGGCCATTTTTGTGGCGGAAAAATATGAGTTAATCGGCAGGCCGGTTTTTCGGCGTACCGTCTCTTCCGCTCCCCGGGCGATCAGCTTTTCACACATTCCGGCTGTCCGGCGGTCCTGCCAAACAATGCCGTTATAGACCGGTTTTCCCGTGTTTTTGTTCCAGGCAATGACCGTTTCCCGCTGGTTGGTTATCCCGATAGCGGCAATCTCTTCCGGCAGGGCTCCGGCCTTTTCCAGAACCCGGGACGCCGTTCCGATCTGGGAGGACCAAATGTCCATGGGATCATGCTCCACCCAGCCCGGTTCCGGATATTTCTGGGGGAATTCCATCTGCGCTGTCTGGAGGGCTGATCCGTCCCTCGTGAACAAAAGCGCCCTGACGCTCGTAGTGCCGGAATCCAATGATAATATATACCGTTCTTTTCCCATCACTCCCTCCTGTCTCATATATTCCTAACATATTTCCGGTATACGATACAGCAGTACTGTTCTTATATTTAAGGAAGGAGGCAGTATGCGGTTTTTTACAATAGAAGAGTTCATTAAATATCCCGTGGTTACCATGGAACGTAGGGGAAGGGAAAAGGCCGGTTCCGTTGATGATATTCTTTTTGACACAGAACAGTGGGCAGTCAGATATTTTATAATAGACCGGGGAATGTTTCATTCCTCAGTTCTCATTACCACCCCTACTGTGGAGCAGATCGATGCGAAATCCAAGGAACTTGTTTTAAAAATCAATAAAGACTCACTCAAGGAAGCTCCGGAATTCGACCCAAAAAAACCGCTGAGCCGGCAAAAAGAAAAAGAGATATATCTCTATTATACCTATGTTCCCTACTGGGGCGGCACCGGATACTGGTGGAATACCAGGAGCGCGGGATCCCTGCCGGTGATGACCGGCAGAAATGAAACCAGGGACGAACTCCGGAAGACCGTGGAGGAGGGAAGCAGTCTTGTTCAATCCTTCACAGAAACAGAAGGCTTTGAAGTTATTGCCGGAGACGGCGCAGCAGGTGAAATAATTGACGCGGTATGTGAGGAGGATTCCTGGGTGATCCGCTATTGGGTGGTCTCCTTTGAAGAGCTGGGAGACAAACTCATCTCTCCGGATTGGTTTTCTGAGTTCCACTGGGGGAAAGGGCAGGCGGTGCTGAACCTGCCCCTGGAATCGGTATCAAAAGCGCCCGATTATGATCCGAATCTGGAAATCGACCGGAAATACGAAGAAGAACTCTACGAAACGTACAAGCAGCCCAAATACTGGCCGTAACCGCGGTCCCGGAAGAACTACAGCCTGAATCGTGCCCTCCGTTATTAAACCGGCTCCCGGAAAGCTACACAGCAGTTTCACCATCGGGTCATCAACTGTTTTTCTCCTGATAATTTTCCATTGTACTTTTTTGGACAGCTATGAAATCATCTCATGAGTGAATTAGAATTTCAATCAAATATAATCAAAAACATTTTGTCCATACCGCTCATTTAATACTTTGGTCTTGAATAGGGAGTCTATATATTCAAAGTATTTCTTCATTGAACTGAAATGTGGCTGATAATTTCTGATGATGCTGTCCGCCGGGACTCGATCCACCCGAAGCAGCTCAATTGCAATACAGGCTAACATTTTTGCGTTAAGGACATAGGCGGTTTCCTCATCCTCAATGCGGAACTCAGCGGAGTGGAGACCGCCGGCAACGCCCCCGATATACGGATGAATAACCGGCATAATGCTTGAGAGATCTCCTATATCGGTCGAACCGGTGCTGTGAGGTACTGTACCAATCTCGTCCTTACCGCAAAGCGACTCCATCTCCTTTTCCGCCAATTCCATCAAATTT
>CAYLLE010000183.1:0-5069 GCA_964384485.1 uncultured Spirochaetales bacterium
ATATGAAATTATTGCCTCTTCTCAATCACAGAAGGAGTTGACCGGGATTTGCTGGTCCAATTACTAAGCCGCGTCAGATGTACGTCCGATAATTACACCATGAACAGCATCCTGCGGCGCCGCCTCGACTACCCCGAATACCAAAACTATCTTACCTCACTTTCCAAAAATCACCCCGGCCTAATAAAAATCTCAGTCCTTTTTAACCATCCGGATTATCCCGTCCTTTGTGTTGACATTACCGATCCCCAAACCGACCCGTCCCGGAAACAGCATGCCCTGTTTACCGCCATGCACTCGGGTGTGGAATACTCCGGAACGAACACCCTGCTTCTCCTCATTAACTGGCTCGTAAGTGAAGATCCCGGCGCCGTTCAAATCCGTCAGGCCACGCGGATCACCCTGGTGCCCGTACCGAATCCCTTCGTGTACCAATCGGGGGACCTGGAAATGCAGCACCGTTCCCTTTTCGGAAACGATCCCTACAGCGGACCCTGGGATTTTGACGGAGTCCGGGATCCCGAAACGAATGTGGAGGCGGCGGCTGTCCAATGTCTCCTGGATGAGCTTAAGCCGGAACTCTATATCGACTGCCACGGGGTTTTCATTGACGGGCAGTATATGGTGGAAAATACCGGGATTTCCGTATTCGGCATGAACCGCCCCCATCATGATGAGTTTGTCCGATCCATGAATCAGGCGGCCGAAAAGGCCGGCCATCATACCGATACTCTGTCTATTCGGCAGAAGATCCTTCCCGTCCGGCAGGATGCTGCTGAAAAATTCCCCCGGCGGTATTTATCCTGTGCCGACAGGATTACACCGGGTGTGTACGCGTATCATCACTATCACACCCTTTCCATGGTGATGGAAATCGGTAACGAAGCGGGCGGATTCCGCCGGATTAAAGCCGCGCTGGAAGGCGGATTAACGTTGTGGCCCGGTGAAGCTGAACCCGGTTTTCCCGCGGGACGTCTCTACGGAGAAGGCTTTTACTCGATCCATCCTTATTCCACGGAACCGGCGGAACGGCGTGAACAGCGGACCGCTCTGCGGCGGGAGGTTGATGTGATGCCTTTAGGCAGCATCCACCCCCAGCGCCCGGGCCGGGACCGGTTTCTCCTCCTCTCACCCAAGACTGCCGAAAAACTGTCCCGCCTTCCCGCGCGGCTTCCGGTAAGCGAAAGTTTGTCCGCCTTCTCCGGGTCACCTCTCGCGGATTTGGTGGAGCGGATTAATGACGGTGACTATCATATACTGAATCTGCCCGGAAAACTCCGGAAGATAGAACCGGTGCCTTTTAATGCCGGCATCACCATGCCATTCCGGAATGTCAGAAACTGCCGAGTCAAGCTGAATGGAGTTTCCGCCGATGACAGACTCCGCGCGCGGGACTACGGTCCGTTCTCCTGCGCCTTCATTGGTTTTCCGGACGGCTTCCCGGAACAGGACATGATGATCGATCTGAGCTATGAGTACACTCCTCCGGATGAGCTTTTAGGGGAAAAAATTACGTGATACCCGGGGAAATGGTCAGTGAGAACTGATCAGAGAAGATAGAGAAAGATGATTATAGTACTTGATACATCATCCGCGATTATGGAAGGAGCATTGAGATAAGTAATTCATAAGATTATTATTGTAACAGAAAAATTCTTCTAATAAAGGAACCCGGATAAATAAAGGGGAATAGTATTGCCGGTTCCGATTTCTATATTATCCTTAAAAAGCAGCCCGGAATCGATTCCTTTAAGCTGCTTTCCAGATTTATTTCTCCCGTCTATTTCCACCTCATACACCTTCCTTTCAAAGGCTACCGTGAAATCTACTTTCACGGATGTGTGAATATCCAACACAGAACCGACTTGGGAAGCAAAAAAAGATTCTCGGATATTCCCGGGATCAGGATCATGGATCCACCAATTTTCTGAGAGGGCATAGTAGATATTGGGCGATGTAAATAAGATTTTTGAGTGCTTCATTACCTTCAGATTTGTGCCGCCAATTCGAACAATGTTTAGAATCTCAGCTCGATTGAGGAGATCAAAAAGCATATAGAGGGTGTCTTTAGAGACTTCGATTTCACTTGTCAAAGAGGTGATATTAACCAGAGGAATTTTGCTCAGTGTTAAATAGCCGATCAATTTTTTTAACTTAATACTGGTAGAAGGGAGCAGAGATTTTGTACTCGGGATGTCTTCATAAATAATCTTATCAATCACATTCAGCAGAAGAGAAAAATATTCCTCTCTTTTATGGTCGATGAAGAAGGGGAAGTTTCCCGCCTCAAGGTAATTATGAAAATCTTTTATTACCCGGGGATGCTGGTATAAAATCTTTCCACTTATTTCAGAATGATCCTTTACGATAGTTTCAAAAGGAAAGCTTTCATGACTCTTTTTATATCGAAAATTAAGGTATTCCCGAAAAGAGAGCGGCTCAAGCTTGTAAAGCATGAGCCTTCTTGAAAGATCTCCTCTCTCGTTCAATATATTGATGATCGAACTTCCGGAAATGATAAATTTCTTGTCCGGATAGGCATCATAGAGAGCTTTTACATCGATACTCCAATTATTCTGTTTGTGGATTTCATCGATTATCACACACTCCCCATAATACTTAAAATACTCACATACCGTAGTGTAGATACCGTCCTGCATGACAAGGGGATTGTCAGCAGAAATATATAAACATTTTTTTGGATCGTTGTAGGTTTCACAATAGTATTGCAAGAGCAGAGTTGTTTTTCCCGTCCCCCTGCCCCCGATAATTCCAATAAGGCGGTTTTCCCAATTAATGTACCCATAAAGATACCGGTGAAAATTAGTTTTAACCCCATGTACCACCCTTAATTGTATTGCAAACAAATCGGCCAAAAGGTTCTCAGTCACCCCGCTCCCCTATTACGTCGACTACTTTCGACGATATCTATATGCTTTCGTCGAGTCTATTCGACGGTTTATTATAAAATATGAAGGTACAATACGCAAGCCGATATTGCTTGGCGTCAGGCAGAATGTGCCCTGTCTGGTTTTCGTCGACGGCGGGCCCCCTGTCAGACGATGGAAATCTGCTCCATGCTCTTTCAGCCCGATTCGACGAGAGTGAGTTTGTATCGTTGTTGAATGAAAACAAAATCGGTGAAGTAGTATTCGGGGGGGATATTTTCATATGGCTTGGGCGTGTCGTTTATGCTTTGAGCATGACCGGTGTATCTTCTCATAATTCTATAAAATCGAAGCGTACAAGGTTCCTTTTTGCCTGACTGAAGATCAGACCAAGCTCAAAAAGACGGCCTCCCGTTTTTTCCCGGTATTTCTCGGCGTAGCCCCGGCTTTGTATCTGCTCCAAAGCGGTGTTGGGGCCGCCTTCGGGAAGTTCGCCAGGGATCACCTTTATTTCCATTACGTAGATGTTTTTCTCCAGCTGTACGGTCATGTCCGCCTGACCGTGGCTGGAAGTGTCTTCGGGGATGACCGTTGCTGTTGCCGCCGAAAAGTAAGCGTAGAGCACGGAGGCATAAAAACCTTCGAAATCGGTTAGATCGTTATTGGTAAAGTTCCGCCAGGGGATGCCTGCAAAAAGACGGCGGATCGTGCTCTCCAGGGCGGGCATGTCGGCCAAGCGGAGAGCGTCCCATGTACTATCGCTCAATCTGACCTTCTCCTGTGCGGCATGGGTGTAGGAAGTAATCAGGAAGTCCGTAAAAGCGTTCTTCACTTCCAGATTGGGGAATCCAAGGTGATAAATAGTTCTGGTCCTGCGGACTTCCGTTCCCTTAATGGAAAGATAGCCTGTTTGAAACAGCAGCGTTACAGGTTGAAGCGTATCCACCTCAAAGGACGAGAGCAGCTCCTCCCCGGCCTCAATGTTCTCCAGGTCCGGCAGGAAGTAGCGGTTCTTTTGCATCAGCCTTACCAGAAAGCTGGGGGTCCCCGTTTCAAACCAGAAGTTCCTGTACCGCTGCCCTTCGCTGATAAACAGCAGAATATCAAACGGATTGTAGACCGCGTCACCCAAAAAATTGTAGCCGTTGTACCACCGCTGCAACTCTTCCCAGTCCACCCCGGCCAGATGCTCGGCAAAGACGGTTTCCAGGTCCCGATGGGTGTACCCGCAGATGGTGGCGTAATTCGGATCAAGGGTAAGGTCGTTCAAGTTGTTGACCCCACTAAAGATATTCACCTTACTGAACTTGCTCACCCCGGTAAGAAAGACGAAATGAAGGTGTTCGTCCATTTTTTTCAAAACAGAGTAGAGGTTTTTCAAACCCTCTCTAATTTCAAATGTTATTTCCGGTGTCTCAATATTGTCCAGCATCGGTTTGTCGTATTCATCCACCAGAACTACGACGGGCATTTTGTGTTTTTCCGCAGTACCAGATATAAGCTTTTCGAAAAGCGTGGAGACTTCATCCTCTAAATCCAGAGTGACACCTAAATGTGTCGCATTCTCTTGTAACAGGTGGATGATCTTTTTATCAAGAGCTGCCCGGGTTTTCACTATTCCGGAAGCCCAGTCTATCTTGATTACCGGATATTTTTTCGACCAGTCCCATTTATTATGGATGGCCTTCCCCATAAAAAGAGGCTCATTTCCTTCGAAGAGTTCCTTGAATGTGTCCACCAGGAGGCTTTTACCGAAGCGGCGGGGCCGGGAGAGGAAGTAATATCCTCCAATGTTGGTCATGGATTCAATGATACCCGTTTTGTCTACATAGGCCATATCTTTATCGTGTATTTTCTTTAGGCTTGTAATTCCAATGGGCAAGGGTTTCATGGAATCCTCCGGGGCCATTATAACAAAAATTTTTATTATGTGTCGAAGGAATCGCTGCATGTACAGCAATTTCCGGTGATCACATTCGCATTAAAATTTATAAATTGTTTTATTGCAAGCAATTACATAAATCGGGATCACCGGAAATGGCCGTTTTTCCGCGAAAAAAATATGCGGCAATTCCCGGTCAACCCGATCTAAATTTATATATTATATGAAATTATGGCCGATTTTTAATCACATAAGGAGTTGTCCGGGAATTGCTGCCCCCGTCCGGCCTCCGCCGCCCG
>CAYLLE010000184.1:0-4920 GCA_964384485.1 uncultured Spirochaetales bacterium
ATAAATCGGGATCATCGGGAATTGCCGTTTTCCCGCGAAAAAAAATATGCGGCAAATCCCGGTCAACCCGATCTAAATTTATATATTATATGAAATTATGGCCTTTTCTTAATCACAGAAGGAGTTGACCGGGATTTGCTGTCAGCAATCCGGACCGGCAACCGCGTGCAGGGCCGATTCCGCCAGTTTCCTTAAAGCTGCCGGGTTATCGTCACCGGCGATGCGGTTTGATCTGAGCGCCCCGCATCTCCTGCAGCGGTGGAGGAGGGCGGTATCGCCCCCCGTCCTGACCCACAGACTGATGGGCTCCATCATTCCCCTGCAAAGCTCCCGCCGGTCTCCCGGCACGATATCCACATGCATGCTGTGGAGACAATGGGGGCAATGGTTGCGCTGACCGGTGCCCGGGGCGGACGTGTGTACTATCCCGCCGCAGGCAGAACATATAAACGATGGGTCACCGGCTGCTCTTGTTCTATTGATTTTTATGCTTTTCCTGTCCATGGTTATCTTCTCTTTTCCTTCTTGAAATTCCTGGTCTTTTTCGCGATATCTTTCCACTTCTTTTCTCTGTCCCGTCTAATCCGGTCGTTTTCCCGGGAAGCCGCGAATTCCATTTCCCGCTTTAGTTTCAGATAATGCTGGAACCGTTCCCTGCTCAGCCGTCCGTCCGCCAGCGCCTCCGATACCTCGCATCCCGGCTCCCCCTGGTGGGCACAGTCGGAAAACCTGCAGTGAACCGCTAATGATTCTATTTCCGCGGTCACATCGGAAAACGCCGAATCCAATCCGTCCCGGCCTGTCCACATTCCGACTTCCCGGATTCCCGGCGAGTCGATGATGCAGCCGGATTCCGGAATCAGGAAAAGTTCCCGGAGTGAGGTGGTATGCCGTCCCCGGCTGTCCGAATCCCGAACCGCCCGGGTTTTCCGCAACCGTCCTCCGGCCAGGGCGTTCAAAATGGATGATTTCCCGACGCCGGAAGAGCCTATGAGTACACCGGTTTTGCCGAAACCTATATGACGCCGGATGTTTTCCAAACCCTCTCCGTTCAGGGAGGAGGCTGAGTATACCGGGATTCCCGGCGCGGATGCCTTTACCCGTTCCAAGTACGGAACCGGATCTTCGATCAGGTCCGCCTTGTTCAGGATGATTACCGGTTGAGCGCCGCTGTCCCAGGCCAGGGCGGTCATCCGTTCAAGACGTTTCGGGTTGTAGTCGCCATCCAGGCCGGCCACGATAAAGACTGTATCTATGTTTGAGGCTAAAGACTGGGAAACACTGTCCCGGCCGGCGCTGTGCCGTTTAACCACGGTCTGCCTTGGGAGGATTTCCCAGATCCTGGCGCCGGAGCCGTCCGGGTATGGTTCTATCACCGTCCAGTCGCCGGTGCAGTACCTTATTCCTTGCGCTTCCATCCGCTGGGCAAATCCGCCAGGAATGGAGCACCACAGTTCGCCTCCGGGCGCTGCCGTAAGTACATTGCCCCTGGAGTGGGCCAGGATCCTTCCGGGCAGGAAACCGGAATCGGCAAACCTGCTGAACGAATTCTGGAAATTTTCATTCCATCCGTATGAAAAGAGTATATTATGCTGGTCATTGATCATTTTTGTAAAATCCCCTGTTGCTGCACCTCAAACGGCGGGTGCTGATGATGAGTGATATCACAGGGGAACGGGGAAGGATTTTTTTACACTAGAAAAACGTATAATGAATGCTTCCGCTAACCCTGTGACCCTGTGTTGGGATTGTTCCGGGCTACCGACATAAATGTACCTCTCTTTCTTTTAAGATGAAGATGATAATATCAAAAACTGAAATATATGTCTACCAGCAATTGACTACATCAGCAATTCCCGGTCAACCCGATCTAAATTTATATATTATATGAAATTATGGCCTTTTCTTAACCACAAAAGGAGTTGACCGGGATTTGCTGTAACTACATGTCTACAGCCTTCGGGGTGGTATTGACCGTGATTTACCGTATCCGGTAGAGTGGAAACAGCATATGGAAAACAGCGTCCGATTCGGAACATGTTCCTGGAACTACAATTCCTGGGTTCCCCTGGTGTATCCCGAAAAACGTTCCCGGGCTGCTGAATATCTGCCTCTATACGCGCGGAAATACGATACCGCGGAAATCGACTCATGGTTTTACCGCATACCGGAGCGGGAAGAAGTCATGGAATACCGGGAAGCCGTACCTGAGACGTTCCGTTTTACCTGTAAAGTTCCCATGCGGATCACCCTGACCCATCACCGGAAGAAGAATCCGGACGGCACCCTGAACAGAAACGATGAATGTCTCTCGGTACCCCTTTTCGAAGAATTCATCCGGGTCATAGAACCGGTTCTGGACTTGACCGACGCGGTGATGTTCGAGTTTGAATACCTGAACAAGCAGAAAATGAGCTGTGTCGAAGATTTTATCGAAGCCTTCGAACGGTTCTGTTCCGGCATTCCGAAGGGGCTTCCCTACGCGGTGGAAACCCGGAACGGAAACTATCTCGGAAAACCGTATTTCGATTTTATCCGGCGGAACGGTCTGATTCATGTTTTTTCGGAAAAGATATACATGCCCCATGTTTATGACTTGTATGCCGAAATGATGCCGTATATAACGGAATCCGGCAGGTCCGTGCTTCGGCTTATGGGAGGGGACAGGAAAAAAATCGAAGCGAAGGCAAATAAGCGGTGGGATTCGATAATCGAACCTAAGGAAGATCTTGACCGGATCGCGGAAATGATAAAGCGGTTCAGTACCTGCGTACCGGTTACGGTAAACGTGAACAATCACTACGAAGGATCAGCCCCCCGGACTATCGAGCGGATTCGGGAACGTATGGACACCCCCCTTAAACCGGATGTCCCGTTTTAAGGGGAGCTGCCCCAAGCGGGACAGCTCAGGATTGTTACGGTTCCCACTTCCTGAATACAGCAATGGACGCGGCAATACATACCGCGATCAGAATGGCTGAACCGAAGAACGGCTGCCAAGCCGTTTCGACGCCGCCGATCAGCCCGTTTGCCGTGCCGATCAGCTTTCCCGGGGAATACACTCCGATTGTTTTGATCTCGGTGATGCCCGAAAGAACCATCCATATAATGATCGAAACGATACCCGCCGCGGCTTGTGACGTGAAGAAGGTACTCGCCAGCACCGTTACCGTCATTATGGTGACGATATTAAGCAGCAGCAGAAGGTTTATTTTAATAAAGAGTACCGCCGGCATATTTTCAAAAAAAATTACCGTGTATATCCCGCAGAGAACTGCCGCGGACAGAAGACTCACAATTACAAGACCGACAAGGCTTATAACCTTTGCCCCGATAAAAACACTCCGCCGCACCGGTTTTACCATCAGAAAGGCCCCGGTTCCCTGATCCTTCTCCTTCGCGACAGCCCCCATGGCTAAAAAAATAAGGGCGAACGTTCCGATCTGGGAGATATTCTGGATATACTGTCCGAAAGCATCCCGGTAACTCGGTTCGGGCAGCTGGATATTCATCTGCTTGATCTCCTCGAAACTTCCCAGTATTTGGGGAAGATATTTCGCGGTGACCGGGGAAAGTATTCCGAAGAAGGCGAAAACCGCCAGTCCGATGAGCAGTTTGTAGCTCCGGACGACTTCCATAGTTTCTTTTTTCAACATAGTATTAAATGTGCTCATATTTTTAATCCCTCCTCCTGGATCATCTTCACAAAGATATCTTCCAGGGTAGCTGACTTGGTTTCCATAGCATTCAGGGACAGACTATTATCGGCTATCACTTTTATAATATCCTGCCGGGACGCTGAGAAATCTGCCGGAGTCAGCCGATGTGTACGGTCCAAGCCGTCTTTGCCTGTCTCCAGTTTCCACCCCCGCTCCGCAGCCAGGTCCGCGAATCTCTTCGCGTCCTCCCCGGTTTCGAAGGTTAGTTCCACTTTTATCGGCGCGAAGGACTGCTTTAATGCCGATGTTTCTTCCAGGGCTATCATTTTTCCCTTGTTGATGATGCCCACGGTATCGCACACCCGTTCTACATCACTTAAAATATGGGTGGACATAAACACCGTGGTTATATCCCTTAGTCCGTCGATGAACTCAAGAACTTCCTTCCTCCCGATCGGGTCCAGGGCCGAAACCGGTTCATCAAGAAAGAGTACCTCCGGTCGGTTTACCAGTGCCTGGGCGATGCCGATCCGCTGAACCATCCCGCCGGAATATCCGGATATCCTTTTCTTCCCGGTGTCTGCGAGACCAGCCAGCTCGAGCAGTTCATCAGCCCGTTTCCGCCGTTCCGCCGCCGACATCCCGAATACGGAACCCACAAATTCCAGAAGCTCCCTGCCGGTCATCCACGAATAATACTTCGGATCCTGACTCAGATATCCGATTCTGCTCCGGAGCTGCAGGGAGTGACGATTCACTTCCTTGTCGCCAACCCATACCGTTCCCTCGTCGCTCCTGATAAGTCCGGTCATTATTTTGATCGTGGTTGTTTTACCCGCCCCGTTCGGTCCAAGATATCCGAAAACAGAATTTTTCCGGACTTCAAGATCGAGACCGTCTACGGCCGGCTTTTCACCGGGCTTATACGTTTTAACGAGTCCCCGGCATTTCAGTATCATTTCTCCGCTCATGAATCCCTCCTTCCAAGTACCAAATAGAGTACCGGTCCGATCACATTGATCAAAATGATCACCGTCAGCCATCCCCATTTGGGCAGGTAGGCGTAGTTCTCCCGGTTGAGCCAATCCTTTAGACAAATAATTATCAGAATCACATTGATGATAAGGATTGGTATCCCCGCGAGTATCAAGTTCTGTGTATCCATCACACTCCTCCTCGATTATACTACCCGGAAACGGTCAGAATTATTCCCAGGGTAATCTGAATTACCGACGCCGCAGAACCTACAATGATCATCTTC
>CAYLLE010000185.1:0-4893 GCA_964384485.1 uncultured Spirochaetales bacterium
TTTCCGGTGATCCCGATATACGTAATTGCTTGTAATAAAACAATTTATAAATTTTAATGCGAATGTGATCACTGGAAATTGCTGTTCCGACAGTTATTTCCTTGAAGAACCTTTCTATGAGCTTTATTATGCAACAAAGGGGAAACAACATGAAAAAGAAAAACCGGATTTTCGATAGGGAAATATTAAACAGCGAAGAACCATGCAGGGCGGAGGTAAAAGTATCCGCGGGAGCGCCGCGGCTTTTTATAAACGGCCGGGAGACCGTTCCGTTCATGGCATTGAGCACCTCCCTTCTGCCGACAGCAGGAAATTTCCTGGAGATGGGGATAAACCTGCTCTGTCCCATCTTCGGCACCCGGAGTTTTTGGAAAGGACCCGGACAGTACGATTTCAGCTCCTTTTTTTCCGGCCTGGAAAAACTGCTGGCACTCCATCCGGAAGCATACTTTTTTCCCAGACTGCACATGCATACACCGATCTGGTGGATCGAAAGCCACCCTGATGAAACCGCGCAGTACGGACTTCCAACCCCGGAATCACGGTACGACATGGTTAAGCGGGGGAAACTGAAGCAGATCGACGGGGGTCATTACATGAATACCGGATCTGAATTAAGAGAGGTCTGTTTCGCTTCCAATGTGTGGCGGGAAGATACCGCCGCTATGCTCCGGGCGCTGGTCCGGGAAGTAGAAGAACATCCGATGCGGAGCAGGATGACCGGCTATTTTCTGATGAACGGCAGAACCGGGGAGTGGAACTACTTCGGAGGCAGCTTTTTACCCGGGTACAGTGTTCCCATGGAAAAGCTGACAGGCCCTCCGCCTCCGCCGAGAGAGCGGATATTTACCTCATACGGTCTTCTCCGGGACCCGGCGGAGGAAGGGCGGGTGATGGAGTTCTACCGGAACTATCACCGGGCAGGCGCGGAGGCAGTGGTGTATCTGGCCGAACAGGTAAAGGCAGAAATGGCAAGACCGCTCCTCTGCGGTACTTTTTTCGGATACCTTTTGGAGACTCCCCGTGTTCAGGATTCAGGATATTTGGCTACGCGGCTTGTGCTGGATTCCCCTCATATCGATCTAATCGCCTGTCCATACTCGTATCAGAATACGAACGATGAGACCAGGGAGAAATGGGAGAGCGATGTGGTTGACGGTGCCGGGAATTGGCTCGGAAGAGCCAGGGGAGTCGGCGGAGATGCCGCGTTCCGGGTAATGAAGGAATCGGTTGTCCGGCGGGGGAAACTGTTTATCCTGGAAATTGATCCCAGTACCCATCTGGATGTTACCGACAGCTGGAGAGACATCGGCGGATCGGGAAGCAATACCGAAGAGGGGACGGTAAAAATATGCCGCCGGGATATAGGCAAAGTGTACAGTGAAGGAATCGGCGGATGGATCTACGACTTCGGGCCGCTCCACGGCGCGGAACAGGGATGGTTTTCCGGAGACGCGGTTACCAGAGTCTACCGGGAGGGTATGGAACTCCTTGCCCGACGGTCCAAGAGCGACCTTTCTTCTCCGGCGGAGATTCTGCTTCTAGGCGATATGGAGAGCTTTATCGCTACCGGTCACTGGCTCTCCGATTCTCCCTGGCCGGATCAGGGGATACGGGACGTGGATTTTTTCAACCATTGGTTTTTGGACAGTCAAAACCGGAGTCTACAGCGGATCGGCGCCCCGGTTGATTATCTGCACCGTTTTGATTTTACGAAAAAAGATGCCGAAAAATACCGGCTGATCCTTGTTCCGAACACCTTCCTGCTCCGCCCCGAAGAAATTGCCGCTCTCCATGACTGTCTAAAAGGAAGCGGAGCCGCGGTTATCTGGTATTACGCCCCGGGCCTCCTGACCCCGGAAGGGATCGATCAGGACCAGATGTCCCGTCTCACCGGTTTCCGTTTCCGGGAACTGCTTAAACCGGGCCCGATGCTTATTAAAACGGATACTGACGGTCTTCCCGGGATGTTCGGAATCAAGAGTCCCAGGCACTACCATCCCCGGTTTTCGGTACTGGATACAGACTGTACCATCTTCGGAGAGTGGAGCGATTCCGCGGGAACAGCTTTCGCGCGGAAACAGATGGACGGCTGGACATCGGTTTATGCCGGAACCGCTCCCCTTCCCGCCGAATGGCTCCGGAAATTGGCAGCGGAAGCGGGTGTCAAACTGTGGAGCAGCCGGCCCGACATTGTAAACGCCACACGGGATACCGCAATGGTGGTGGCTTGTTCCGACGGAGAACGGAACATCACCTTTCCGAACGGGATGGTTCCGGCGGAAGGGGGTCAGGCTTCCCGGGAGTTCCGGCTCCGGATGTCATTCGGAGATGTCGGGCTGTTTCAGCAAATCCCGGTCAACTCCTTTTGTGATTGAGAAGCGACCATAATTTCATATAATATATAAATTTAGATCGGGTTGACCGGGAATTGCTGCGGCTGTTTACAGCCGGTTGATTCCCGGATCACCTTCGGTGTACATTTTCATACATGAAGAATTATATAACCGGGTTCCATCACGCGGCATTCTATACGGCCGATTTTGACCGTTCCCTGGATTTTTACACCGGAATTCTGGGGCTGAACGTCGGCTACAGCTGGGGCGATCCCGGAAAAAGGGCCGTCATGCTTGTCTTAGGCGGTGACAGTTATCTGGAGATCTTCGAAGGGGGTACGAAGGAGGAACAGGACTCCGGCCGCGGGAACAAACCGGCGGGACGGCTGCTTCATGTTGCCCTTTGCACCGATGACTGCAGCAAGACCTTTCGACGGGTAAAAGAAGCCGGAATGGAAATCGTTTCGGAGGTTCAGGAAATCGACATGGACACCGAACCGGTTTTGAAAATACGCATTGCCTTTTTTAAAGGACCGGATGGAGAGGTAATAGAGCTGTTTCAGGTGCGGGACTGAGTCCGGTTTAACAAAAAATTTATTCCCCCGGTTACGGAGCAAACTTCTGCCTCCGGGCCACTAACAAGTTTCATCTTCCTCAGATGCATTATCCTTTGAAAGTCCCAGCTTCCGGTCAAGAACATCTTTATATCTGTACGCCAAATAAAGAACACCTGCGGAAGCGGCTGCGATAATGACCCAGCCCCACCATGGAATGACCGCCAATCCGGAGCCCACCAGACTGCTTACAAACATCCCGGGAGGACGGCCCAGGACCACCAGGATAAGAAACACATAAAACGGAAGAGCGGAGATGCCGGCGATAAAACAGAGCGCGTCGTCGGGAAAAAAGGGAAACAGGAAAATGATAAAAAGCAGGACAAAGTGACGGTTGGCAATTGTGTCGATGTACTTATCCACAATCTTTGGTTTGACGAAACGTTCTACCAAAGGTCTTCCGTAGTACCTGGCCAGACCAAAGGCGATACAGGAACCGAGCACAAGTCCGGCGGTGCTGATGAGGAATCCTTCCCACAGCCCGAAGATCGCTCCACCGGCTAAAGCGGTAACATTTCCGGGTATCGGCGCGACAATGACCTGGGCTGTCTGTACGAAAAAAAACACCAAAGGTACATAGGGATCAAACTGCTCCACAAATGTCTGGAGGTTTTCCCGGGAAGAAAAAACTTCTCCCCAGTTAACGGGACCGTAGGCGCTGTTAAACCGGAGATACCCAACCACAATTACCACGATAAGGAGTACAAATGTTCCGATACGGATCCACGTCTTCTTTTTCATACAACTCCGGACACGGGCGGCATACACCGGATAATTTTTAGGACTGTCCCGCCTGTTCTTTTTACTAAAATATCCCCGTATACCGGAGGCATAAACAGGGTACTCCCTTTTTTTACCACAATGCCGGAATCGGGGAAATACCCCTCCCCTTCAATAATTATCCAGACGGAAAAAATATCAGAACCGGGGAGCATATATTCACCTGTAACCATAAGTTCCGCCATTCCGAACGGCGCGTCGTCGGAACTGATGATAAGCCGTTCGGAAGCATGGGGTTCCCGAAATACAGTCACCGGTTCCCGGCGAAATTTCCGGTAAATCTCGTCCCGGCCTGCTCCGTCATAGTGAAATATCTCGAACATTCCGTCAAAACCGGCCCCCTGATGACACATTTCATCGGTAATACAGGTCCCTCCGGGGGTTGTCCGTTCGGGGCGGATAGAAAAATCTGTGGGTTCCTGGAGTTCTATAAAAAAACATCCCGGTCCAATTGCGTGAGGCAGTCCTCCGGTTATCAAAAACGCTTCACCGGGAACAACCGGAAATTTATGGAGACAGTCCAGCATCCCGGATATATCCTGGTCGCGGAAAAGGGCTTCCCATTTCTGCCGGGTAATCCCTTCCTTGAATCCCATCAGGATATACGGTTCTTCACCGTTTATAGTCCGGCCGCCGAGGACATACCACGATTCAATCTTTCCGTACCTGGAGCCGAAAAACTTTTCAGCCGCCGCGTAGTCCGGATGAACCTGCACGGTAAGCCGCTCGGATGAATCCAGCAGTTTCGCGAGTATACCGGTTTCACTGCCGTACCGCCGGGCATGAGTTTTCCCCAGATAGGCTTCAGGATCATCCTGGATAAGCTCCTTCAGCGTCCGGCCCTGCCCGGGCCCCGCCGAAATCCGGCTCAAGCCTTCATCCTTGATGTGCTCCCGCCCGGAATTCCGGGCACTGGTTATGGACGCGGCCCATTCTTCCGGAAAATGTCCGTCCCGGGGATCGGAAATCCCCTGGAACGAATCGAGAAGCATCCCGCCGGTGTAGGTGCGCCATACCCGGTTTTGTTCTAAAAGTATCGGTGCTGTTTTATTGTTTTTCATTATCATACCTACCGCATACTACATTATTTTATCCTTGATAGACACCGCAGCAAATCCCGGTCAACTCCTTTTGTGATTAAGAAAAAGCCATAATTTCATATA
>CAYLLE010000186.1:0-4833 GCA_964384485.1 uncultured Spirochaetales bacterium
TTTTTACTGATTTTTTCTGCGATTTGATTCAATTTTGGGTGAAATTTTTGTCCGGGTTCTGCGGCACTGATGTAGAAGCGTAAGTGCCTCTTAACCTGGACATGGAAGGGGTTTATTTCCCTTTGACAACAGAGATAAAACGGAACCGATAAAGATATAAAACTGAAACGGACGAATTATTTGTCTTAATTATAAATAGTGCTGATTGATGTCCAGGTTCGGTGGCATTACTAAAGGACGACCGGTTTTCCCCCGTGCCTCCCGGATTCATAAATACCGAGAATCAGCTCAACAGCCTTCCGGGATTCTTCTCCTGTAACCATGGGCTGAGTATCCTCTAATACTGCTTTTGTAAAATCCTTAAAAACCGGGGTGTGGCCCATATCTACCGTCGGTACAGCTGTACCCGGTTTGACCTGCTCTCTCGTTTTCTTATCCGCCGATGCGTCATAATCACCGGCCATTTGAAAAAGTTTATCCCGCTCTTTTTTTTCTTCGTCCGAAGGATCGATTAAATCCATGCGGAGTACCTTTTTGTTGGTAAACGCAATTGTTCCCCGAGATCCGAAAATCTCCATATACATCGGATATTCCGGATATGCCAGAGTTGTTGCTTCTATAACACCCGCATGACCCTCAGCAAACTCCACCATGGCCAGCGCGAGGGTTTCCACTTCTACATTTCTGCCCACCGTCTGAGTAACGGCAGTGATTTTCGACGGCTTACCAAGGAACCACTGATACAAGTCAATAAAGTGAATACCTTGATTCATAAGGCAGCCGCCGCCGTCTACCTGCCAGGTCCCACGCCATCCGCCTGAATCGTAATATTCCTGTGAGCGGTATCTTTTAATGTAGGCGCTTCCGGAGTAGATTTTTCCGAGCAGACCGTTATCCACAAGACGTTTGAGTGTCATTACCGCAGGGTTGAATCGGCTCTGGAAAACGGCTCCTAATTTGATTTCTTTTTCGTCAGCCTTAGAAAGAATGGTATCTATTCTTTCCAGGGTTATTTCCAGAGGTTTTTCAACTAGCAGATGCATCCCTTTTTCGACTGCTTCCAGGGCAGGGTCGAGATGATATCCGCTTGGCGTGCAGATTGAAACGGCATCAATATTTCCGGAATCGGCCATTTCGGATACGCTGGTAAATACAGGTACCCCTTCCGCGGTCCCTGCTTTTTCGGCACGTTCCTTGTCTATATCACAAATTGCACCAAGCTCCGCTCCCGGAGTGTTTTTTATCGCGTAAATATGGGATGGTCCGATGGCTCCCAATCCTACAACACCGTATCTTACTTTTTCCATAGCAGTCTGACTCCTTAATCGTTGATCCAAATAGGTGACGACCACGCGCGGTGGCCGTTTTTTTGTGTTATTCTAAGCAAAAACCAGTCTCCATTCAATCCTTGGTATCCAGGTGCTTCCAGGTTAAATGTACATTTTTCTAATGACAACGGGGGGTGGATTTTTATTTTGGGCGACGAAAAATAATCCATTGTTGATATCACATTTCCCGAAGGATCATCCCACGACTCCGGAAAAGAAATTTCCCGGTGGAATGTTTCTTTTTCTTTATTCCCCGAAACTTGCAGCGTTAATTTTCCCCTTGCCGGATGCAGGAATGTGACGGAGGATACCGGATTGTCGTTCCTTCTTGATGTGAATGACGATATCTCGATATGCTGTGTTCCGGCACTGATTGTATTTTCCAGTACAGTGGAACCGGCGCCGCCCGAAAATCCCGGTTCAACCCCTGAGAATCCTGCCGCACTTGAATGGAGTGATATATTCCATCGTGTTACCCCTTTTTCAGATAACCCGTCCCAGCCCCATTCAATCCGCATGAGTTTATCGTCCCCATTGAGTTTTTCATCTGTGTTGCCGGAGTTCCTTCCCGTATAGAGTGATCGGGATGTGATTGTATGTTCCGGATTAAAATCCTTTTCTGTCCAGGTACGGATGGGGTGTCCGTTTTTGAACAGGTCAATCTTCTCCAGAGCCGATCTTCCAGCGACAGATATTCGGATAGGCACACCGGATTTGGAGGGAAGGGTTCCGCCCATGAAAGTATCTCCCATGGAGAAAGACAGCCCGATCCGGTCTCCCGTTACTCCGTAGGTTCTTTTGGAGTTTAAGCTGTCCCAGATATGTTCCCGGTTCAGGTCTGCCGCCCATAATCCGGTCAATCCGCAGCCGAATGTACCGGGGTGTCCGTAGTGGTCATCGGTACTGGCGATTATTCCGAACCGCTTTCCGGAGGAAAGCTGATGAAGGGCGGATTGGCTGGGGACGGATCCGCCCATGGAGTGGCCGAACATGCCGTGCGGAGAGTCCGGTTCCATGGAATCGCCGTGTTCAGAAAATATTTCCGCCGCCGGTGAATAAACGGGATCAAAAGAATTCCAGTCCGTTCCCCGGAATCCCCGGCCATAGGCGCAATGATGGGGAATAATGACGGCGCCTTTCCGGCGGACAAACTGCTTCAAATCATCCAGTGATTGAGCGTAGCTGTATTCCGCTGAAGACCCCGGGAAATATACGCACCAGTCTCCCCATCGGAGGGAATGCCACTCCCAGGCGGGAATTGTGACGAAGTACCCTTCCTCGTAAAAGCTGTTAAGCACTTCAGTTACTTCATCCCACCTTTCTCTGACCACCTTGAAACCGGCAAGATGTTTGTCTCTGACGTTTTTGTCACCCTCGGGCAGATCGGGCCACCAGGTATGCGGGGTGAAGGCGTAAAAATCCATACTATTCCGGGCGAGTCTGAAGGACCGCTTGAGTGATCCTTCTCCGTATCCGACTTCGTTATGGTTATGGAGATCTCCCCAGTATAAATATTCTTGCATATAGAAGTATGATACCATATTTCGGAGCGGGAGATAAGCAGTTTTACTCCATAGATTTCACGATGAGACTGTCTCCGGATACGGAAACTGTATAGCCCGGAGTATTCCCATTATGGGTCCGGTAACTCATCGGTCCGGTAGAAATCAGCTCATCTGCCGCGGCATTCCCGCTGTTGACACTAAAAAGAGATAAAATCCGGCAGGAACCTTCGGTTGATATCCTCAGGAAAGGTTCTTTACGCTGTTCCAGGGGGTCTCCGAGCCTTCCCCGGTCATACGGCGGGGTGTAGGTGTGTCTGCGGATTTCTACGGCATAAGCATCCCCGGATTCTATTTCTACCACCCCGGTCAAAGAGACTTTTTTCTTCCGGATAATGAAGCGGTACGGTTTTTTATCTGATGTACACTGGGGTTCGGATAAGAAGTGCCACGGCAGCGATACTTTAGCTTTACCGGAGATGATTATGGAGTCCAACACGCACAAGACATCCGGCCGGCGATGAATTACGTGACGGATCACTTTTGCTGCCGCAGGATAGAGCGGGGTGAGGTCCAGTTTCCACGACCCGGGATCATTTCGGATGTTGTCCTCCAGTATTATGGGCAGTTCTTTTAGTTTCTGCTCGTCTCCGTTTATCTGAGGCACATTGTGACCTGCTGTTCCGGCATTGTAGTACCGGAAACGATTTTCTCCGAAAAAATCGGCTGGATACATTGAAGGTGAACCGATATCGATCAATAACCTTGAAGCTCCCGCGTCTAAGCAGACCTCTCCGATATCGGCATGCTCATGATTTTCTTCAATACCCGCTTTTCCATATACCGTTATCATGCCGCCCGATTTATCTAAGCCCCGGGAAACGATACATTTCCCGTGACCCTGGTAAAATATTCCCTGTTTCCGGGACGTATCCCCCTCCTCCCGGGGAAGATCCGGGTCAAACCAGAGATACTCAACGGGATCGGTACACGGAAGCCGGTAATGGAGATAAAAATTCTGCAGTACCCCGTCCCTCGCCGCGGCGGCTATGCCCGCAATGTATGCTATCCGTACAGGTTTATCCGGATGGCAGTCACCGAATGGAAGTGAACATCCGGTGGGGAGGGTGGTGTTCATTACCCATCGGCCCATTTCCGGAAACGGGGTCCGGGAAAGGCGGTCGGGATCGGCAGCGGCATAGTACCTGACTACCTCGCCGTTCGCGTTTGCGTAAGCAGGTGATTCATTGAATTCACCCCGGGGACCGTAGATAGATAAATACCGTTCCATCCGGGGTTTAGAAAAATCGTAGAGATGACCCGCTTCCTTCAGATGACCGAAAAGAGCGATCCCGGTTATACCCATTCCGCCTACCACTACGGTAAGCCAATTATTAAGAACATCAATCCAAAAAGGTTTTTCCGGTAGGGAAATGAGGTAAGGTGAGATACCTTTATCGGTAATTCCCCGCAGAAACAGATCTTTCTCTGTCCGTGTAAGCTGCGGATGAATCCAGTCAAACGCGGTTGCCGCGGATGACGCAAGCATACCCGTCCGCAGGTCAGCGGGGAATTGCCGGTGCGACTGATCCCGCCATTCGGGCCAGTGTTCCGAATCCGACAGATTCCCGAATTCTTCTATCAGCCGTTCTTTCCAGCAAGATTCGCCGGTAACCATCCCGAAAAAACCGAATCTGAGAAGCCGGTCAGATTCCGCGCGGCAGATAGAGTAATCCGGATTTTGGTGTTGAGCGCTTACGGGTTCTCGCTCGGGGAATACAGATCCCGGATTAAGGACCGGTGAATCCATGTCGCGTCGGGCGAGGCTGTACAGTTCTTCATACATTTTCCCGGCTTCGCTGTTTTTATTTTTCCGGGAAACAGTCTGAAAAATTGGTTCATCCGCGGAAATGAACATATACGGATGACCGGTGTTTCTATACGGCATCAGCAATTTCCGGTGATCACATTCGCATAAAAATTTATAAATTGTTTTATTACAA
>CAYLLE010000187.1:0-4718 GCA_964384485.1 uncultured Spirochaetales bacterium
GCATTTCCCATTAATATAGAAAGCTTTTAATAGGCTCAGGGCAGCAATTCCCGGTCAACCCGATCTAAATTTATATATTATATGTAATTATGGCCTTTTCTTAATTACAAAAGGAGTTGACCGGGATTTGCTGGACTCAGGGCTTCTTGAACATTGGATTGAATCGACCGTAAAGGTCGATTCAATCCTTCAGGTTATATGGCGACTATCGATAAGCATCTTTTCTATGCTCAATACTGACCATGTACACTGTTACAATTTCCTGATGCACTTTGTAAAAAACCCTATATTGTCCTACGCGAAATCTATAGAAATCTGAATAATCTCCTTTAAGTCTTTTTATGTTTGGTCCAAAGAAAGGATTTTCCCGGAGCATTGGATATACATAGTCAACGATTTTTCTATATATATTCTTATATTGCGGCTTTGCTATTTCTTTTTGAAATATTCGAGTTTCGGCGATCCTATACTTCATTCGATTATTTGATAGTTGTTGTTCTTAATATCATTTTCAGCGCTTTGAAATGACTTCAAGAGCTTTTCATTTCCCAATATTTCTTCCATTTCCTCATCTGAAACAAAGCTATCGTCTGTAAGGTATGCCATAGTTGCATATTCGATGAAATTTGAAATTGATCTCTTTTGTCCTGAAGCTGCTTTCTTTATCAAGTCATAGGTATCATCATCAATTCTGATTGTAATAGTCTTACCCATATAATTCTCCTGTATTCAATTTTATTCTTTTGTTTGCAAAATGTCAATTCTCATTGCAACCTTTGCAGGAATCACACCGCTTGCAGCACTCATCGCCTATTTGGGTGAAAGCTACGAACGGCTCATAACAGGGTCCATCATCGTAACTGTGGTAAGTGTAACAGCTCTGGTGGTCTATATCGTAATAGACCGGATAACCCAGAAGCGCGGAGGCGGGACCCCCTGAAAGAACAGCTCGTTACCTAAGCCCATGACGGATCCGTTTGCTTAGTGCTGTAAAGATCACAGCTGTAATCAGCAGTATAAACCCGCAGTTCCGCAGTATTACAAGCCATTCTGCTTCCTGGAGAATGATCTTGTCCATAGAAACATAGGCCCAATAGAAGGGAGACCAGTACAGAACAGGATGCCACTTGTCCGGGAGGAAAATAGCCCCGAACAAAGAAGCGAATACCGGAATAAAAATCATCTTCATACCGGCTATCGCTCCGATGGGTTCGGTATTTACAACACCGATACTAAAACCAATAATCATGCTGATCAAGGAAACACAAGCAATAGTTATCGCCGTCATACCGAAATTGATCCCCTCAAAGCCCATAATCAGCATAATTCCCACCGCTCCTATGAGAGGAACCGCCAGGCCCAATATGCTCTTTCCGATAACAAACTGGGTTTTGGAAACGGCGGTTACATTGATAGCCGAAAGGGTGTTGCTCATCTTTTCTTCCACTAGGTTCAGAGTTATCATCATTCCCCCTAATATAGTACAAAAAACGATGAGAAAATTGGTACCCTGCTGTTTCAAGGGAGAAAGTTTCCAGCCTATGTCGGATACAACAACCTCTATCGGTAGATCGATCTCCGGATTAGCCCGCTGATTTAAGATAAAACGCAGCATCTCCAGGGATCCTTCCGTTTCGTTTCCCTGCCGAATGACGGTGTATCCGTCTCCTCCTTTCTCCGGTACAATACCGAATATATCATCCGTCCTGTTCACCCTTGTCTCCATTTCCTGAACCCGTTCCACACTGCCGTACCGCTCCAAATAGATTACAAAATCCTCTTCAGCGTCCGGCGGGACGGCCATATTCACCGTAGTTGACCCCGCCGCCGGAACCAGGGCTTTAAGGAGGAGTGCCAATAGAAAGGGGGCAATCAAAATATACACCGCAATAAAATCTCTGGTTCCGCTTTTTATGTCTCTGCCTGCTACAGCAAGTATCTTTTTCATAGAATCATCCTCCCGTCATCCTACCGTAAGAGTCCGTTTAAACCGCCAATCGGCAATCCAAAAAATAACAACCCCTGCAGCAAGAAAAATTACTGCAAAGGTATAGATATAGCCAGTATCACCGTTATCCAGCAGTGTTTCCCGGAAAGCAAAAAGCATCGGGTAGGAAGGCAAAATCCGAATTATCAGCGGATTGAAGGAAGGTATAAAATAGGAAACCGAGGCCGCCGCAAGGATAACAATGGCGAAATAGAGCCAACCCATAGCTTTCTGCATGGTATCGAAAAAACTCGCGATAAAAAGCCCTAGAGCTGAACCAAACAGATTTGTACAAATAATAAGTACCACCAGGTGCAGATAATTCGCCTGCGTCCCGGCAATCGGAACTGCCGATATTATACCAGAAACAATGCCGGTAACCAGAATTACTCCGATTTTACCAGCCAGATAATGCCAAACTTTCCCGGGGGTAACGGCAAAAGCCCGTATGGTACCCTCCCCCTTATCTAGAAAAACATAGGCTGCAATTATGAAAAGCCCCATGAACGCGGCGTTCAGGGTAAGAAACACCGGCAGGATATTCAGACGGTCCGATAAAATATTGTGTTCTTCTCCCAAAGTGGTTACTTCGGATACATCCTTATACTGCGGAACTTGGGAGGCAAAACCTGCACGTATGGTAGTCGCCAGTATATTTTTAAGTTTTTCTCCTTCGAATCCCTGAAGGATGCAGTTAAAAACAATCTTTCCGTCTTTGCTCTGGACGATAAGACCAACGGCCCCGCGGTTTTCTGATAGCTGATCCTTGACCGCCTCTGCAGAATCCATCATGGTAAGCTGGTACCGTTCATCCTCCGCCAGCATCATCCGGGTCATATTTTTCATGGACTGCGGAAGATCCACAGAAGCGTATATCTGCATAGTGGTACTAAAATCTTTCGGAACTAAAAACACCATGACTGCAACAAAAATAAGGGCAAACACGAATTCCATGTAGAAGTAAAAACTCTTTGCAGACAGCTTAATATCTTTGATAAAACTGTACAGTAGTTTCATTATACTAGCCCCCGTCCGGTTACTTTGATAAAAATTTCTTCCAAGGTCGCTTCCTTTGTGTGCATGAGCTCTACCCTTCCGGTATTGATAATATCGTTTAGGTGGTGCCGTTCTTGTTCATCTATAAGCGACAAAGCCTCCTTTTTGAGATTTCCCGCTTCGTCCCGGTATTCCACACTCACCAGTCTTTCCCCGTACTGCAGTTTCAGGCTCCGGGGAGAATCGATAAGTTTAATCTCACCGTCGATAATAAAGGCGATTCGGTCACAGAGTTCGTCGGCAACATACATATTGTGGGTGGTAAGAAAAGTGGTCGTTCCCTCGGCTTTCCGGTTTCGGATAATGTCTTTGATTTCACTTGCGATAGCCGGGTCTAACCCCGTCGTAGGCTCATCAAGAAACCACATTGGGGGATTATTGATCATGCTTCGGACAAACGTTAGCCGGTGTTTCATTCCCTTTGAAAACTCACCCGCTTTTTTCCGGGCTACATGGTCCAACCCTACCAGCTCTAAAAGTTCCATGGGTTTTCTGGTGGGAACATCGAAGAGCTTCCGGTAGAACTCGAGATTTTCCAGGGCGGAAAGTTTAGCGTATACATTGGACTGCTCAAAGGACACTCCAATTTTATTGAACATATCCCGAGAGCCTTTCCGGACGTTATAACCCGCTACTTCCACTTCTCCTTGCTGTATAGGAAGCAGACCGGTTAATACACCTTGGGTCGTGGACTTTCCCGCTCCGGAGGGACCTAGAAAACCGAAAACTTCGCCTTTATTTATTTCAAAACTTGCATTCTTTACGGCATACCTGTCATCTTTTGTATACGAATGAAATAAACCTTTAACTTTAATCATCTTTTTTTCCTCCATCCCCCTCCGGCCCCTACAAACGGCGCAAGAACCAGGAACGAGAAAATATTGTAATGAAAATCTTTGGCTAAAGTTATTGCCCGTTTGTTCTTTATACGGTGAAGCGATTGTTCAAATAATTTCATAGATTACCTCCTTGATGGATGTGACTGATACTCTTTGAGTAACTCCAAAGCCTCATCCAAACTAAAGCCATAACTTGTAAGCTTTGTATAAAATTCTTTACAAATCCTGGATAGGATTTGTAGCTTTTCTATTTGGGACAGAGATATTTTCTTATTGCTGATAAAGGTACCCGTACCCTGCTGCGTATTTACGATTCCGCGTATTTCAAGTTCATTGTAGGCTCGTGCTACGGTATTTGGATTCACTTGGATATCTACTGCGAGTCCGCGCACCGTCGGCAGCTGACTTCCGTATTTGAGTCTTCCGTCGGCTACCGCCATTTCTACTTGCTGGATTATCTGTTTGTAATAGGGTACACCGCTTTTAGGATCTAAGTTGAAGGTTAAAACTCCATCATCCTTCACCTGCCGCCTCCAAATTGTACTAATGTACTAGTACAATGATAGTACAACAATGATGCGGTGTCAAGAAAAGGAGAGACCGAAGCAACGCTTGGCAAGGTGTTGGAACCATACGCAGACATTCCCCAGGGGGAATTACCCATTTATTATGGGGGACCCGTAGAGCAGCAGTATCTCTTTACTCTGCATTCCGGACTTCCTGCAGCAAATCCCGGTCAACTCCTTTTGTGATTAAGAAAAGGCCATAATTTCATATAATATATAAATTTTAATGCGAATGTGATCACCGGGAATTGCTGGACTTCCTGCGGAGTA
>CAYLLE010000188.1:0-4530 GCA_964384485.1 uncultured Spirochaetales bacterium
ATGGAGGGACAGCAGAAGGCCGGACTGACTTGAACGAATAGACTGATGTCGGGATGGGCTTTTAGAATGTGAAATATTTTTAGCGCGTTTTCAAAAGATTCACCGGTATGTTCTATTCTGAGTCCGAAGGATCCGATTTCTTTCCGCAGGTAGGGATTCCGGTGCGGCGCCGGGCTTAGCTCAAACCTGGAAAAGTGGCGATAATAAATCCGCTCCAGCAGGCTTATCGCCCGGAGCATATTTCGGTAAATTACAAGCTCCTTGTAATGTTTCCGTTTCCTGAGTTTTTTAAAGTATGCTGAAGCGATAATCTTTACGTAATCACTATAAGGTGTGGTAACCACCTCCCCGCCGGCTTCTTCTATAGTTTTGATGATGTTTTGATTCATTACTTCGTTGTCCCGTACATAAATGTCCCCGAAAATCGCCGCTTTAGGCCGGTAAGGCCGTTCTTCCGGAGGCAGTACCGCGATACCTTCAAGACGGCTTACCGTATTTTTTACCGCCTGAAGCTTTTTTATGCGGCCTTGGAATGCCTGGATTAATTCCGCGACTGAATCATCGATGGCTGTGTCTACACTTCCGGGAACGATCTCATAGGGACGCATCATACACCCGATCCTTCTAAGAAGACCGCCGAAGAGGTAGGCAAAATACGCGTTTACCGTTGTCCGGAAAGAAACATCCACAAAGGTAAAATCTCCCGCGAAGACACCGGTACTGCCGTACCGTTTCCCCTGGGATTCCAGCAGAGATTTAATAAACGCGGGATACATAGCAAGGTTACAAACCAAACCCGACCGTGGTATCCAAAGGACTGTCTCATCCGGAACAAGATCATATTTTTCGATTGAATCGATCACTTCCTCCGCAATTACATTAACCGGTATGCATTGCCCTGTGTTATGGCGCATCCCCCGGGAAATCAGTTCCCCCGTTTCGGAAAGTACACGGGCGTCAATGCCCGCAGTTTCCCTAAGATTGGCGGCTAAAAGGGGATTGGTGATGGGATCCCAGTTCGGAATCAGCACGGTTTTGCCGGTCATTGAACCGGTCAGCTCCGGTACCACATTTACCGCATTCCCCCGAGTATCCACCGACCGCTCTTCTTTCATGTGATTCCGGAAGGCCCGTATCCCCGCCTCTATCCGGGTCTCATACCCAACGCTGGAATCATGATCATCAACTTGAAGAATTAAGTACGGTTTTCCCGCGCGTTCCATTATCCGCTTAAAATATTCAGTAATAAAGGAATCGGGAGAGCATTTAAATGATGAGACAAAAATAGGATACAGTCCCGGGGTAACCGAGGCCCGGTACGCCGTCTTTATGACTTGATAGGCGAATGTCCACGGGATGAAGGAAAGCATTTCCGAAGCGTCCGGTGCACCGGGATACGGGGATTCACTCATCATATCCTGAAAAACCGGTTTTATTCCTAGCCCCGATATAATTTCCGGAATATTTTTGTTCGTTTTTGGCGAAAGAACTGTATAAGGCCTGCCGGTAATGACTATGTTTATATCTGTACTTTTATTTTTGATGATGCTTTCTCCGAACTGCCTGAGTTTAAGGCGGTAGCATCGGTCTAGTTCAGCAGCCTTCCGATAAGCCCTCGCGGCCGCGTCAGGCGGTATTCGTTCGGCAGTAATTTCCGAAACCATCTTAGAAAGCTGGCTGATGATTCCCTGCTCTCCATAGTTTTGATATCCGATCAACGGGCGCAAGATTTGGCCGCGGTACTTTCCTCCGGCAATTTCTTCCATCAGCACCGAGGCGTACTGTGTATAATAACAGTAAAAACTTCCGGGTTTAAAATTTCTGTTTTCTTCCGGAATTTCTTTAATCTGGGAAGCATGCGCCGGATGCTGAAAATATTCTGGTACGAAAACGTAATCAGAACGGCTAAGCAGATGCATCACGTGACCGTGCAGTTCTGTCAGGGGGCTGCAGAATTCGGAGCCGGAAACTTTACGGCCCAACGTGATTCCTTCGTCAAAACCCGTGCTTGTGACAACAGGAAAGCCAAGACTCCGGAAAAAGGTTTCCCACACCGGAAGATCATCCGCGAGATGAAGCGCTGCGGGGATGCCGATCACCGGCAGGCCATCTTCTGTACCGGACATTTTATCCTGTACACGGACGGCCTCCTTCAGGAGCCTCCTCCGCTCCGCTAACAAACCGAAGGACCGGTCTGTCTTCGGCACATACTTCCGGGTTTCGTAATCCCTTCCGCAGAGAAATCCATAGGCGACTTCCTCATCACCCACCCGGGCGATTCTTATCCGGCAGTGGTTCCGGCAGAATCCGCACCGTTCCGACCGCACATTAATTTCGTTCCGAAAAATTCCGATCCCCCTGAATGACTCAGCCCCGGGATTCTCCTCTTCCAAAATCATTGCCGCGCCCAAAGCACCGGTCAGATGGCAGTACCGGGAAACATAAACCGGTTTGTTGAGCTTTTGAGCGAATGCCGCAACCAGGGCGCGGTTCTTCCCGGTTGCTCCCTGAAAACAGATATGGTCACCGATTTCTCCCGGTACGGCCACTTTTTGCAAATAATTCTCCCGGACCGAATGGAGAACGGCAGCTAATAACTGATTAACCGGATAGCCTGTATTAAGAAACTGCTTGATATCCCGTTCCATAAAGACGGTACACCGGTCCGAGGCCATGGGTGACTGGGCACGGTCCGCCCGCTCAGCATATTCTGAGAGGGGAACATTTAACGCCGCTGCCTGTTCTTCGATAAAACTGCCGGTTCCGGCGGCACAAACAGCGTTCATTTGAGAAAACGTAACATTCCCGCGTCTCATGGTGGTAAACTTTGCGTCCTGACCGCCTATTTCGATAATCGTATCCGTCTCCGGGTTCAGACTATATGCCGCTTTGGCGTGAGCAGTGATTTCATCAACGATAAGATCAGCTCCAATGACTGCTCCGACGAATTTCCTTCCGGACCCGGTCGCTGCCGCCTGGGAGATCCTGAAGGAAAGCTTTTTCTGTTTCAAAAGGTTTTCGACACACCGGAGTATAGAGCGGACAGCATTCAACGGCCTTCCCGCGGTTCTGGTATAAAACCCGAAGAGGACCCTGCCCCCGGCTTCAGTAATTACCGCCTTTGTACTAGTAGATCCGATGTCAAAACCGATTCTCCCCCGTGAATTCTTCGGCAGTGAGAATATCTCCACCTCCACATTATTGTCCGGATCATTGATACCAGGTTCCCGATACATTTCACCGGATAAAAAATCGGGATATTCGGGAAGTTCGGCCTGCAGGGGCGGATAATACGTGGAATGTTCTCCTGTTTCTTTTGTGAGTATTTGATCAAGCGGTATTTCTTGCTCTTCTTCTTGGTTTTTCAGGAGCTCTAAACAGGCTCCGAGAGCACCATAATATCTGGCATATTCTCCCACGAGCGGTTCGGTTCCCAAGAGTTCTCCCATGTATTCAACTACCCGTGAATTCATGGTTACCCCTCCGCTCATCACCAGAGGTGCCAACGGTTTCCTCCCGGAGATAACCGTGTCCCCAATGTTTCGGGCAAGTCCAAAACAGAGACCGTCGCATATTTCTGCAATAGAGTATCCTTCCTGCTGAGCGTGGATTAGATCGGTCTTAGCAAAAACCGCACAGCGGGAAGCAATTACGGGACGGCTTCCCATATTCTCTGAAGCAAGCTCAGCTATCCGGAAACTTCCAGGCAGCCCAAGCCGTCTGGCCTGCTGATCAAGGAAGCTGCCGGTACCCGCAGCGCAGGAGGAACTTCCTTTAGATCTCCTATATGTCCCGTCATCACCTAGTTCGGCGAGAAAAAAACGCTGTCCTCCGGCATGAAGAATCGATCGGGCACGGGGGTACATGAAGCGAACGCCATTTATTACACAGACTGTTGAATCGTACACGATGATGCCGGGATCAAGAACAGCACTCGGCGCCGCGGCAGCTACGGACAGATTTTCCGAAGACGGAATTTTATCGAGCAGCTTCCGCAGTGCAGAGCGGATATCCCCGGCGTGTTCCAAAAAATCGGTATGAATTATTTCCTGATTGTGGTTGATTCCCGCAAGTGTAACTGATACTGATCCGATGTCGATTCCTAAAAGCATAAAACCGCCTCCCGTAAAAGTATATGAATGCCACGAAACATGGACATTTTTTTTTCCATTTTTATAAATGATAAGCAATTCACCAATTTCAATCTTATAAACATAACTGGTTTATTTTATCTGTTCAACCAAAAGTAATTAACTTATTTCTCTGTCCAGGTTTCGTGGCACTAACCTGGAATTCGATAATGCCACCAAAGATGGACAAGAATTATTTCTATTTGCATAAAGCATAAATAATTTATTTGTTTCAGTTTACTATCATTAACAGATCCAAATTATATGGTTCTGTTAAAGGGAAATAACCCGTATCCAAGTCCATATTTCGTGACACTCCAAGGATTCCCATTTGTTCCGCAGAATCCGGACAAAAATTTCACCCAAAATTGAATCAAATCGCAGAAAAAATCAGTAAAAA
>CAYLLE010000189.1:0-4508 GCA_964384485.1 uncultured Spirochaetales bacterium
GAACGGCATGACGCGCTGCTGATAAATATCTATAAAGTTCAGAACAACCTGGGAATCACCATGATAAAGCTGGGGGATCAGTTCAGTAATCCCTCCTATCGTGCCGAAGGGCTTGCCGTCCTTACCGAATCGTCGGAAAATTACGATAATTATGCCAGGGACAGGGATACAATGGTAAGAAGCCGTACCAAAAACCTGGCCTATCTGAACCAGAGAAATGCCATCCTGCCCCAGAGTGATTTTGATTTGGAAATCTACGGTGATCTCCCCTTGGATTCAAAGGAGCTGTTCTACTAAATCCCGGTCATCCAGCCGTATTTGTCTTCTATTGAACCGTACTGAATCCCCTTCAGGGTATTCCTCAGTTCCCGGGTGAGTTCTCCGATTTGTCCCCCGCTAAACTGCTGTTTCTTCCCGTTATGGGTGATTGATTCGATGTAGGCCACCCCCGCCGCCGTCCCGGTAACAAAGACTTCCCGGGATTCTTCCACGGCTTCTTCAATTGATATTCGCCGCTCCGCCACAGTGATTCCCTTTTCCCGGGCCAGCGTAATTATGCTCTTCCGGTTAATTCCGGGAAGGATAGTGTCTTCCAGTGAGGGGGTAACCAGGGTACCGCTCTTTAAGTAGAAAAAGATGTTGCACGATGAACCCTCCTCAACATATTTCCGGTGTGCGGCGTCTAGGAAAATTGCTTCCATATAGCCTGCTTTCTCCGCTTCTTTCTTTGCCATAATCGGGATTACGTAATTGGCGTTGCATTTTATCCACCCTGTGCCCCGCTTAACGGCCCTGATCCGGTCCGTAGTTACCGCGCTTGGGGTTCCCGGCTTAAAATAGGAGCCCACCGGGGTCGTAACAATCACGACCCAGGGCTGGGCACTCAAACCGAGCCCGATTGCCCCTTCGGAATAACTGAAGGGACGGATGTACACCGAATGACCGCTCGTAAAATCATCCTTTTCCCATGACTTGTCATACCCGGGATAAAACCCCATTTCGTAATTCCGTTTGACCACTTCTTTTACAGCCTTCACAAATAAATCGGGAGGGAACACCGGCATCATGAGACCTTCCATGGATCCGGCCATACGCCGGCCGTTTTCATCAGGCCGGAATAATTTCAGTTTTCCGTCAGGCTGGGGAAACGCTTTCAGACCCTCAAAGCAGCCTAAACCGTATTGGGTGGTATAGTTGACCAGAGGCAGTTCCTTTATGTGATTCCTTTTCCGGAGCAGGATTCCCTGTTCATCCGCGGACATCTCCTGTTCTTCCGATGGAGACCGATGATCACCTTCCAAATATTTGCCTTTCCAGTTATCCGGATTCCCGTTACCGGTATCTTCCGCGGGTATTTCTCCCGGCGCGATACTTCCGGTGTATTTTCCAAGATATGTCCAGGGGTAGACCGATAATGTAAATCCTTGTGCCATAGAACCCTCCGTCAAAGACTGCTTTCCTGATTTTATTACGAGTTCCACTGGCTGGTCAATCGAGCAGGATTGTCGGTAGATGCTATTGCGGGAGGGGTTATCCCGTTGTTACTATAAGAATAGGAGGATATTATGAGTGAGCACGCCTTTATTCTTGCCGGAGGATCGGGAACCAGACTCTGGCCCGCTTCCAGGAGAGACCGGCCCAAACAATTCTTGAAACTCGGTGAATATTCCCTGCTGCAGGAGACGGTAAGACGGGTATTCACATGCGGTAATATCCGCCGCGCTTTTGTGATCTGCGGGGAGAGGCAGTTGGAGGGGATTATTGATGAGTTAGCGGTGCTGCAGGAATATCAGGACCGGATATCTCTGCTTCCCGAGCCCGAGGGCAGAAATACCGCCCCGGCTGTGGCGCTCGGTTTAAAATATCTTGTCTCCGCGGATAAAACGGACAGCACCGTCATTATAACACCTTCGGATCACCTCATTACTCCCGACGGCGCCTACAGGCAGGATATAAAGCGGGCGGATACCATGGCGGACGGGGGATACCTTGTTACTTTTGGAGTTGTACCGGATCGGCCGGAGACCGGATTTGGATACATTAAAGCCGGACCCGTCCGGGGTCCCGGCAGACTCATAGATTCATTCCGGGAGAAGCCTGATCATAATACGGCGAAACAGTACATTGCCGAAGGAGGGTACTACTGGAATACCGGCATGTTTATTGCCGGAGCCGGACACCTTATAGAAGAATTCGGTAATTATTTTCCGCCGCTCCACGAATTTATTACAGGGCCTGGAAGCTTCCGGACGGAGGAGACAGAAAACCTGCAGATTATCCGGCCGGACAGGGCCATCGGCAGTGCTTATGGAACCATGACGGGGATATCTTTCGACCGCGCGGTAATGGAAAAAACCGAATCGGCGGCGGTAATTCCGGCCTCATTCAACTGGAATGATATCGGAAGCTGGGACGAATTCGCTGCCGCGTCCGGAAGAAATGATACGGCCGTCTCGGTTTCTTCACGGAATAATGCAGTTTTTTCAGATATTCCGGTGGCTCTCTGCGGCGTGGAGGATCTTATTGTCGTTATTTCCGGCGGCGCGGCTCTAATCTGCGGGAAGGGAAAATCACAGGATGTCCGGAATCTCGTTGAAAAACTGTCGGACAGCGGAATGGGAGAATTCTTGTAATTCTTTTTTAGATAAACATTTACTTTATTCTCATTCCGTGTTCTTAGTTATCCCTCTTGTCCCTGAATTGAGTCGTTCCATTTATTTAAATTGTTATACTTCCATGAAATAGCCCGTCTTTCCGCCGTGTTTATTTTTTCAGGAAATTGCCGACTTTTAATAAAAAAACTTGACAGTGAAAATAGTGGTTGATATACTTACCCAAAATAATAGTTTAAGGGGTAAAAAGGATCGTTGATCCTGGAAGCACCAAGTTTCCAGCCCCAATATTAAGAGGAGGAATTGAATGAGAAAAGTAACTCTCCTTGCACTCATTCTAGCTTGTTTTACGGTTTTTGGTGTTGCAGCTCAGGCGGAAGAGTCTCCGACCCTTCCAAGTGAAGAAGAAATCGTAACAATTATCACCCGGTTTGGCGATGCGGAATCACGGCTCGGTACTGCCGACCTGCAGGCATCGGTAAGCGGAAGCGCAACCATGACCTTCGGTATTGACCTGGACAACGGTATCAACGGAATTTGTAATTCCACCAGCTCCAGCATCAAAATTACCCTGGTCAAGAAAAGTTCCGTGGAAAAAGGCGCTGAAGACGCTGATATCTACGGCTGGATCAAACTTTCAAATTTTGAGATTACTGTTGGCGGCGACGGTACATCTGCCAGCGCTCCCGGAGTATCTGCACACATCAAACTGCCTTCCAGTCTGTACATCAACATACTCGGCAGCTTTGACAAGGTAGATAAAGCCAGCGCGTCCGTTGGACTCGCTCACAGCATCTCCAGCATGGCCGGATTCAACAATCTGTCCAACACCTACGATTCTGAATGCCCCGGTGTAGCTCTCGGATACGCAGGAGACACATTCTCCGGAGATATCGCGCTTGTTTCCTACAACGATTGGCTCAATGACGATGATCCAACCATTAATGATCTGGATTACGCCTACGCGGTTAGTGCCGCAGCAAGCGTATCCGCTGTAGAAAATCTTTCCTTAAGCTTCGCAGCGAACATGGGTTTCATGTATGACACCAATCCCATCGCCTTCGGCGTGGCAACCGGATATACCTACAACCTGACCGAAGAATTCTACCTCAAACCCTCAGTCGGTTTCGACGGTGTAATAACCGACGGCGACTTTGACTGGCAGGTAGCAGGCGGACTTCTCTTCGGATGGCCCGGAAGCACCGGCGGAAAGGTCACCATGTGGGATCAGAGCGCAGCTGCATATTCCGGACTCGGAATCGGTGTAAGCGTCCTTAACGGTGAAGACATCGACATGTCCGTATCGATTTATGAAGCAAGCGGCGACGCTGGATTAGTTCCTGTACTCGGCGCCGGTATCCTGTATGAAATCTACAACCTGACCGACACCCAGGACATGGCTCTTGGTGTACATGTGAATGCCGATCTCGGTAATATTTACACCTGGGCAGAAGTTTCCCTGGACATGCCGGATGCAGGAGCAGCTATCGGTACTGTAATGGCAGAAGTTGGTGCCGACCTCAAGGTTATCCCCAACACTACCTTTACCCTGCTCTGGGACTCAGGCGACATCAACGGTACCCCTGTGGATATGGGATACTTTACATTCGCAACCAAGATTTCCTACTAAGAAAATACACACTCTTAGAGAATTGTTTTTACAGAGGCTGCTTCGGCAGCCTCTTTTTGTTTGCCCAGCGAAGCTGGCAAACCTGGTCAGCTGAAAGAATACTGACATCGCCCCGATCAGGGGGAAGATAATCCGACTTGCAAGGGCTTTAGAGGAAGTGAGACATGGACACGATCTGGTCGACGGGCCAGGGTCTTTGTGGAAGTGGTGGTAGACATGGATCTCCCGCGCTGTTTTGACACTCTGAACCATCAGCAATTCCCGGT
>CAYLLE010000190.1:0-4412 GCA_964384485.1 uncultured Spirochaetales bacterium
ATCGTATACATAACCGCATACATCGCATACGTATTTTTTCATCAAGTATTCTCCTTTCAATATAAGCTAATTAAAGTATACAGCAATTCTTTGATATATTACAGTACCTATTGCCGGGCGCCGAGTTCTTTATCCAGCATATAGAGTCCCTGGGGAGAACCGCTAACCATTTTGATTTTCTTGAGCACAGCCATAACCGAAGTTTCTTCCTCAACCTGTTCGGCAACAAACCACTGGAGAAAATTTTCAGTCGGAGTATCTCCGACTTCCCGAGCTTTTTTCACAAGATCAGCAATTTTTTGAGTGATGTACTGTTCATGCTGATAAGCTTTTTCGAAAGCCGCCGCGGGCGAATCAAAGCCGGCAGGCGGGGTATCAATTCCCTGGAGGGTTACCTCCCCTTCCCGGTCGTTGATAAATTCATAAAAACGCATGGCGTGTCCAACCTCTTCCTTAGCCTGAGCCTTCATCCAGGCAGCAAATCCCGGTAAATCTGTAGCATCAAAATACGCTGCCATTGCCGCGTAGATGTAGCTCGAATTTAGTTCTTCATTGATCTGCTTGTTCAGAGCATTAACCATATCATCTTTTATTTTCATTCCATTTCTCCTTTCCAAAGTCCATGTACATTGCAGTATTCCCGGGCGGAGACTTTATCCGCGTCTGTTTTAAACTCCGCTGCCGGTTTCATATCGGGTTTTAGATACTTCCGCATAGAAGTTCCGTCGGCGATGAGTTCAATCCACTCAATGTAGTGTTTTTCTTCCATGGGGTGAAGGGTGCTTCCTACAGTTACTTTATACCCCCCGGAAATCTTTTCAATTACCGGAACATGCTTTTCAGTTGACTTGTCCGCGGTCTGTTCCTCAAGAAGCTTCATCGGCTCACCGCAGCATACCAATTCTCCTTCTCCGCCGTGGACGACAACAACAACATTTCCGCACTTTTCACACTTGTAAACTTGTGAACGTTTTGCCATTTTTTAACTCCTTTCCTGTTCACTATATATATTACCTATATTGTAATACTATTTTCACCCGGAGTGAATGAAAACATGTGGTTTTTCTGTAATGTTGCCAATTTTATTGGCGGAAAACTCCATCCCGATTATCATTATTCGCAGTCATTATCGCGCCGGGGAGAGTAGAGAAAGGGCCGGAGCACGGAAAAATCGTACTTTACCGGGTCTTCCGGACTAAAACGGGCGAACCACCCGGTTACCTCTTCCGCGGCACGGATGTCGGCCGTTTTACGGCAGGTGGCACCCCATTCCCTGGCGGTCCGGAGCATATGGGTATCCAGGGGAATCAAAAGTCCTGCTTTGTTTACAGAGGTCCAGCATCCTGGATCTACCGCGTCCTTCCTGACCATCCACCGGAGGAAAAGATTGAACCGCTTACAGGCGCTGCCATCCGCGGGCGAGGGAAGCAGGATCCCGGGCAGTCCCCCTGCGGCCTTCCGGAGCTCCCGGACGAAAAAATCCATCCCGGTCCGTACCGATCCGCCCGGCTGGTAGCCCCGGTAAAAAAGTGCTTCCAAAGACCCCCAGGACTTTAAAATTCGACCGATACCCCGTATGAATCTGGCCATCAAATCAGCATTAAAAAACCGGTAGGTAAAACCGGATAATGCGTCGCTGAGGTTTCTGTCAGAAAGGAATCCGGCCTCTGAGGGGGCCGCGGGGAGGAGCCGCATGAGTTTCCTGCAGGCCGAAACGATACAGTCCACCCTTCCCAAAGCGAGACAGGAACAGAGGAGACCGGCGGTTTCCCGGTCCGGGATCCCGGATTGTTCCAGCACTACCTCCAGGGGATCCGGAGAAATGTACTTGGGGTGATTATACCTGGCGTAGAGTGATTCGAGATAACCGGGAAAGTCGTCTGTCCCGGCAGATATTACTTGAGGTTTCCCGATAACAATTCCCTTTTACACTTCATGTAATACTCAAAGTTCTCAAGCGGCACATCCGGCGGCACCGTGTGGTCTACCGTTGGAATAAATCCGCCCTCTTCAATGAGATCACAGAACGTCAGCAGATGGTTCCGGATATCTTCTTTTGATTTAGCCAGCTCCCGCTTGTCCACGCCGCCCCACAGGCGCAGATTTCTGCCGAACTTCTTTCTGAGATCTACCGGATCCATACCGGCGGCACGTTCAATCGGCCAAAAACCGTCGACTCCGGCATCCAGAAGCAGCGGGAGCAGTGCTTCCGAATTTCCGTCCGTGTCCACCATCACATAGCTGACTCCGTTTGATTTAAGAAATTCCACCAGCCGCTTCATGTGGGGAAAGACAAAGGTACGGTAGGTGTCCGGACTCAAAAGAGGACCGTTCTTCATAGCCATGTCTTCCGAAATCATGACATACTCCGTCGACACCTCTTCTAATACGGGCCGGGAAACTTCAATCGTAAAATCAGCAATAAATTCCATCATTTCGTGGAGCAGTTTAGGCTGATCGTACCAGGCGTATGAGAGATTTTCCGTTCCCATCCATTTACGGGCACGCCAGTAAAATCCCAGGGTGCTGCAGTTTCTGCCCAGAATGAGTACATGATCCCGGTTCTGCCAGCCTTTGAGCATAATTTCCCGCCACTGTGCCGGATACCGGGAGAGGTTAGCGGGATCGTACCTCTTTTTCAGCTCCCGGAAACTTGCGAGATCCCGTACCGGAAATTCCAGGTACTGATCCATGGAAGCCCGGGTTCCCCGGACGGAGCCTTCCAGAAGGGCTTTGGTCACTACCCCGGTGGCGTGTCTTTTTATCAGGTACCGGTCGGTCTGTTCAAGAATCTCCTCCTCGAACGCAGGGATCATCTCATAATCTACCGGAATGTATTCTCTTCCGTCCATTTGAAAATACTCTTCTCCGGTAAACCAGTCCCAGTGGAGATCCCGTATATCCAAACCTTCGGCAGCCCACCGGTCTATCGTCTGCCCCCAGACTCCTGCTTCCCAGTTGGGAACCCTGTCTTTGGGGCGGTATTCCATCACGCTGTAAAATCGTTCACGGCTGGTCATTTCCGAATTGTCTCCTCAATCGAATGAAATCCCGGGCAAAGTTCCCGGTCCCTGCTTCCGGGAATGGTATAGATTCCTACGGCTCCCGGAGGAATGATGATTTTGATCTTTATTTTTTCAGCTTCGCGTTCCCAGGAAAGAGAAACCTTCCCCAGCACCGTTTCAACTGATCCTCCCGCCCAGGTCAGTTCCTCCGGAAATACCGGAGAAAAGCGGATCTTTTTCCATGCCGGTTCCGCCGGTACAATACCGAGTATTCCCCGGTAGAACCAGGCGTCAACACTGCCCAGCATAATATGATTATGGGAGTTCATCCCGGGACCCTCAAGTTTTTCCCACCGCTCCCAAAGAGTGGTGGCGCCTTCCCGGAGCATATATTCGAAGCCGGGGAACCCTTTCCGGGTTACCATTTTAAAGGCGGCATCACCCCGGCCTAAGCGGGTAAGCACCTCAAGAATGTAGCGGGTTCCCACAATACCGGTATCGAAATGGAAATCGTAATGCTTTATCACCGTATCCAGGAGCTTTTCCGCGGCGAGTTCCCGTTCTTTCCCCTCCGCCATATCGAGATAGAGCGGCAGGACATTGGAAGTTTGTCCGGGAATATGATCGATAGGGCTCATCTTGAGGTACGCGTACCCGTTATCGGTTAGGTATTCGTCATTGAAGGCATTCTTGATTTCTACGGCTAGTTTACCGTACTCAGCCGCGTCGTCCTCCTGACCAATAATATCAGCCATCCGGGAGAGAAACATGGTGTCGTGATAATAGTACCACGTTGAAACAAGGTTTAACGGAGTTCGCTTCGGGAAGATGCATCCCGGGGGGCACCAGTCGCCGTATTTTCCCAGCGTCAGGAGAATATGGTCTTGAGCCTGACTCCTGAGATACTCCACATACTTCCGCATGGAGGCAAAATGTTCTCTGAGTACCTTTTCATCTCCGTAATACCAGTATAGCGTCCAGGCAAGAACGATGTAGGCCGTTCCCCATGCAGGATCCGCCGGATACCGTTTCCAGTATGCCGGAATAACATCGGAAAGACTCCCGTCGTCGTGCTGGGCATCCTTTATATCTTCCAGATACTTCCGGTAGAAATGGTACATATCAAAGTTATAAACCGCCTCTTCCGCGGAAAGCTGGGCATCCCCCATCCAGCCCTGCCGTTCATCCCGCTGGGGACAATCGGTAGGAACGCTCATCAAGTTCGATTTCTGCCCCCAAAGCACGTTCCGGTGCAGCCGGTTGATCAGATCATGGGAGCAGCTGAACGATCCCGTCTGCTCCACGGCGGAATAGAAAAACACCGCCCGGATACATTCGGCATCGGGAACCCCAGGATAACCGGTAACCTCCACGTACCGGAAACCGTGATAGGTAAAGTGGGGAAAA
>CAYLLE010000191.1:0-4229 GCA_964384485.1 uncultured Spirochaetales bacterium
ACGGTATTTTATTCCATGATATGCTGATCAAGCGGCTTTCAGGAGGCTTCCACCTAATCGGAAACTCCCAGGTAGCGGCAGGGGTTATCCAGCCAGGGAGTCTCTTTATGCCATCGGACCACTTTTTCTTTTAAATCATCTGAAACGGACCGCAGCTGCGGATCTGTGCTTCCTGCAAGGTTATTCTCTTGATAAGGATCTTTCTTTAGATCATAGAACTGCATGGCATCATCGCTTACTTGAAGGCTTTCGGGGTCTACCTGAATACCGTATGTGTATTGCGGTGTTCTTATTCCCATCTTGTAATTTGTACATTCAATGAATGCGTAATTACGGTCGGTTGTTTTTTTCTTGCCCTTAATGACCGGGTATAAGCTCTGTCCGTCCGCACTTTTATAATCATAATTAAGGCCGCAGTAATCAAGAACGGTAGGCATCAGGTCGATAGTCTGGGCTATCTGTCCGGTATTTACTCCGGGTTCTATACCCGGTCCTTTTATGATCAGAGGTACCCGGACGGCTTCTTCGTAGAGCTGAGCTTTATTATAGAGACCATGGGAACCGAGCATGTCTCCGTGATCACTGGTAAAGAGAAGCAGAGTGTTTTCTCCAAAACCCGCATTCTCCAAGTTCTGTATCAGCTGTCCTACCAGTTTATCAGTAATGGTGACAAAGGCGTTGTAGAGAGAGGTGATTTTCCTTATATCCGGATTTCTGAGGAACCGTTCGGGTATCTTAATTTTATGATTCTGATAATAATAATTCATGTAGTTTTCGAACCATATCTCATCGAGCTTTGGGTCGATGGATGTAACATTCTCTCTTAAGTCGATCGTTTCCGGATCGTACAGCTCTTCATAATTTTCAGGGATTTGCCCTAACGGCATGTGGGGCAGGGAAATGTTGTAGAAAAGGAAGAAGGGCTTTTCTTTATCATGTGTTGTTAGAAAATCTCTGACTTTTTCCGCTTCAAAGAAAGGCGCAAAATCATCAATGATATATGCGGTATTACTCTCAAAATAGCCCTGCTGGTAATATCGGTGATATACCATGGGATAACACCAGGAGTCGAAACCGAGGAGGCGGGGTTCGGGATGAACATGCCATTTACCGATAAGTTTATTGGTATAACCGGCCTCCTTTAAATATTCCGGAAGGGTCTTATCCAACAGCTGAGTTCTAACCCGTTCAGGAGGATCGGGGAAGTACCATTAACCTTCATTATCTAACAAGTGATGGTTATTCAGGTTGCCGGTGCATCGGCGGGTATACTGGCTGGAAAGCATGGCCGATCGGGCGGGCATACAGACCGGACAATTGCTGATCATCTGGTCAAAACGAAATCCATTCCCCGCCAGTTGATCAATATAAGGGGTCTGAATTTCTTGATTGCCCTAGCAGCCGACTGAATGGGCCCGCAAAACTTATATTCACGGAAACGAATCGGTAAATTACGTAAACCAAAACCTATTGTAGATGATTATAACCCTCAGAAAAAGATAGCGGGATCTCCCCACGGTACCAGCAGAGAAGTGCTTCCAGGGCTTCTCCGGCACCGACGTTTGAAGCGACACAGGGGGTAGCCTTCCGTCCCATGTCACCCCGGGCGATCTCTCCGGTCACCGGGTTCATGCACTCCCACACACTGGGATGCCGGAGAATGAATGAAACAAAACTGTCCTTTACCCGTTCAGCCAGATCCGGGTACCACCGCATCGCCGCCGCTAATCCCAGGCAGCAGGAAGTCGGCCAGGCCGGTCCGCGCCAGTAGATATCACCGCAAAAGCCTTCCTGCTCCGGAGCGAAGGTGTGAACTCCATACTGGGCGAGAAGCCGGATAAAGTTTTTTCTGGCGGCTCGAGCTTTGTACTGATCCGTGTATCCGTATGCCAGCGGAAAGAGTCCGTCCACACCGATACGGGTGTCCAGCTCATCGTCCTGATGCAGGCAGCCGTACCACCCTGTTTCGTCCCAAAGGTAATTATCTAGGGCCCGGCGGCTCTTATCCGCTTCCTTCTCCCAGTATGCCGGATCAGCCAAGCCGGTGATGCGTGAAATAACCGCCATTGCTTCCTCATAACGGATCCGTTCGGCTCCCAGGATTGCCGGATAACAGTAGTCCTCCATAATTCCGTCTTCACCGTAGGTGCAGCGCTGTAAAACAGGATTCGTATCCAGTCCGGTATCAAAAGAATTTACGGCACCCCACAGGTGCAGCCCCTTCATTTCATCATCCCGGGTTCTGTCAAGATACCGGTAATACGCCTCCAGTTTCGGATACCATTTCCTCAGGCTGCCGGTGTCACCGGTTATCCCGTGATACCGCAGGGCAACCCAGGGTATATGGGGTGTCTGGATGATCCCTTTTTCACTCCACCGTTCACCCGGGGTTTCCTCGTCGATATATATCGCATGAGTGATGTATCCATCGCCTCGCTGATGATTCATAAACATATCCAGCACCTTCTTCGCGAACGCCGCTCCCGCTTCAGGATTTTCGCACGCGTGACGCTGAACCGCGGGAAGAGCCCACTGCCAGAATCCGCGGTATACCGGAAGCGCCTCCAGCACGGTATAGCCCCAGCGGGGATGGCGGTAGTAATTGTTCCGTACAACCTGCCAGCACTTGTAATACGCCTTCCGGTCCCGTTCCGATGCCGCCGGCAATTCCGGAAGAGAACGGAACCAGCTGTTCCAACCCGATTCAAGTACCGGGATTCCCCGGGGCAATCCGGTTTCACCGTCTCCCTCGGCAGCTTTGAACGCCGCGGCTGCTTTCCCGGGTGATTCGAAACTGAGCCCGAAAGAAAGGGTGGTACTCTCTCCTCCGGATAAGATTAGATGATTGGCCAGAAAGAGGTATCCGCCATTGCCCTCCTCTTCCGAGGCGGCCGTACCGGATTCTTTAAGGAATGCTCCGCACTCCTCCGCCCGGAAGGCAGTCCGGTATCCCTTGAATTTTCCGCAAAGGTAAACCGTGTCATCATCTCCCCTGCCGGAAAAGCTAAAGACCTGCAGTCCGCTGTCCGCTTCATCTACTCTGCAGCTCCCGTCATCCTTTCTGCCTAAAGATAAACTGAGTATGGTATCCAGGCTTTTGCAGGGATGGGTGATACACTCAAGAGAAATCCGCCAGGAAAAACCGCCTCCGGGGGCTTGGAAAAACCGTTCTTTTCCGCGGAGACCAAGGTTACTGAACCGGAAATTTCTCATCACAAGGCCTGGAAAGCTGGCCATTTCATTAAAAACAAGGCTGTTCCGCGTGGGGTTTTTTCCGGCAATGTCCGGAAAGCTGAACTCGGCAAACCTGAGAACAATTGCCGGATCTTCATCGTAGGTGGAAACCATCCTGTTATCGAGAAACCAATTAAGACCGTCGAAAGGTCCGGGGTAGGCAAATGGGAGCCCCCACAGGTTTTCCTTGATAAGAACCGCTGTGCGCCGGTCTATCCGCTGGTCAAATTCCTCCGCGCAGTTTTCCCAAATTGATACCGTTTTCATGATGCCTCCGAAAAAAAGTATCTGGCGGCGTCAGTACCGCTATGGCGCCTTATTCAAAAATAAAGTCCCCGTCCCAAAACAAAAGTGTAGAGGAAGACGGCAGCTGCGGCAGATCCGATCCATCCCCATCTTCGGTGTATTTCCAGGGGTTCCTTATCGCGCTTTGGAAACATCTTTGCCTGGAACCACTGCATCATCCAGAGCAGTGGTGAAAGTCCGCCTAACACAGCCAGCAGTCCGGCAATCACCGGAAGACTGATCATTCCCAGAGGATTGAACACGCCGGCCAAAAGAACAACCCCCAGGGAGGTAAAATAAGCGATAAAACTGAGCTTGTTAGCCCGTTTGATATGCCCCTTTGAACCTCCACCTATCATTCGTCCGAATTCCTTCAATGCCAGTCCGACAAAAAACATGAACATAACCGCTCCGGCCATTGTCGAGAGGGTCCGCCACAGCCACACCGGATCCCACCCGCTGATAACCACGGCTATGTCGCCTACTCCGGCGATACCGGAAAAAATAAAATAACCCGCGCCGTAAAGGAAATTCATCAGCATAAAAAGCCAGAGAAAATACCACGCTTCATCGGAAATACGGCGAAGTCTTCGGATAACCGCCCAGAGAATTATGCCTGCGATCAGATTGAAAAGCGGAGCGGAGCCGGCGACTGCTTTTTCCTGGAATATTGTTCTGGTTTCCCCGTTTACTGCCAGAGCAGTGTAAAC
>CAYLLE010000192.1:0-4210 GCA_964384485.1 uncultured Spirochaetales bacterium
TATCTCAAAAAAAATGGATACGCATTATAGTCACCGCGGCGATCACCCTGGGTATAATTTTGCCCGCGGCAAAGCCCGGGTTCATATCAAGAACGGATCGGGAGCTGTCAGTCGAGGAGTTCACCAGGCACCTGGATATACTGATATTGAAGCGGATGAGACGATACGGGGTAGCCGGAGTATCGGCAGCGCTTATTCACGGAGGGAAAACGGTATGGGTTAACGCGTACGGATACGGGGATGTTAAGAACGGAATAAAAATGACACCCAATACGGTCTGCCGGGTGGAGTCCATCTCGAAATCGGTTACCGCCTGGGGAGTTATGAAGCTGGCGGAGGAAGGAAAAATTAACCTTGATGCCCCGGTTTCGCAGTATCTGACAGATTGGACCTGGCTTGAGTCGGATTATAACTTTAAGGAGATTACCGTCCGCATGCTGTTAAGCAATCAGAGCGGTCTTCCGGAAGGAGATTATACCAACCGCCACTCACCCGCCTCGGTGAATCTACCTCCTCTCAGAAAGACTGTTGCCGAGCAGTCAATCATCCTGAAACAACCGGGCAGCACATTCCTTTATTCAAATGTAGGATTTAATCTGCTTGAAATTTTAATAGAAGATGTAACCGGACGGCCATTTTCGGAATATATGCAGGAGGAAATATTGACCCCCCTGGGGATGAACAATTCCAGTTTTCAGTGGAACAGCACCTGGAATCCTCCGGTACCAAAAGGTTATACGGTGGAAGGCGAAGAAATTGATGTTTACGTGTATCCCGAAAAAGGTTCCGGAGGATTGTTCGCGGACGCGGCAGACATCGCACGCTTCACCTCCGCCGGAATGTTCCGCCCCGGAATCCCGCAGAACGTCCTTACCATGGAAAGCTTGCGGGCAATGTACGTTCCGGTGACTGAATTATCCGGGTACTACCGGCTCGTATTCCAGGCGTACGGTTTGGGTCACCTGGTCGAAACCGTAAACACCGGGGAAACTGCTGTGGCCCATGGAGGGCAGGGGGCAGGGGTGATGACCCATTTTCACTCCGTTCCGGAAACGGGAGACGGGATTGTTATCTTGTCTAACAGTCAGCGGAGCTGGCCGTTTTTTGCCGAGATTCTCAAGTCATGGGCTTCGTGGCGTGGGTTTTCAGCGGGAATGGAGCGGATGCTGATAGGACAAACGGTATTATGGTTCCTCATCGGATTAATCCTGTTTCTCTCTTTCTGGCGGATGTGGGGAATAGGCGCGGGAATCACATTCCGGGATAGAATATTCGCGCCGTTTTCAAAAACAGGCGCGGTTTCCCGCGTCATCAAAGCAGTATGTGCCGGTTTACTCATCGCTGCTTTTTTTTGGTCAATCAGTCAGCCGTACTTTTTTCTATTTTCCGTATTTCCCGTGGCTTCATACTGGCTGCTGTTCGCACTCCTTGCCGCGGCGGCGGTTTTATCGGCGGACGCGGCATTGCCTTCTGTAAAGCAACGGTAGGCAAAATTGCCGCCGGCAGTTTGTACATGTATATTTGCCCATACGTTAAGAAGGAGGTCCCTTAATGAAAAAAGATTGGAAAATAGATGACATGCCGGATCAGTCGGGTAAAACGGTTCTTATAACCGGCGCGAATGACGGTTTAGGTTATCACCTTACGAAAGCTTTTCTGGAAAAAAACGGCAAGGTAATTATGGCGTGCCGGAATATGGAAAAGGCTGAGCAGGTACGGACAGAGATGAACCGGCTATATCCTGACTCCGAAACTGACCTAAGGCACATCGATCTGGGAAGTATGGAATCGGTTGACGAGTTCGCGCAGGGAGTGCTGCGGGATTATACAAGTATCGATATTATCATGTGCAATGCCGGGGTAATGGCGGTTCCGTACGGTACTACCAAGGACGGCTTTGAAACCCAAATGGGAATTAATTATTACGGTCATTTCGTACTGGTAGCAAAGCTGATGCCGATAATAAAAAAATCACCGGGGATTAGAATTGTAACTACGACAAGCTCTGCCGAGAAAATCGGAAAACTGAACTTAGATAAGCCGGTTACAGAACAAAACTACAGCCGTTGGAGAGCATACGGTGACAGTAAATTGGCTATGCTCATGTTCGCATTCTCTCTTGATAAGCGGTTCAAGCAGGCCGGCATAAACGCGGATGCGTTGAGTGCCCATCCGGGATATGCTAAAAGCAGCCTGCGTACCCGGCAGTTAAAAACAGAAAAAAACATTTTCCAGCGCTTCCTGCTTAAATTTTTCGAGATGCTTTCCATGTCCGCGGAACGGGGTATACTGCCGCTGCTCTACGCGGCAGCTGATCCGGAGGCCCGGGGAGGAGATTTCGTAGGAGTCACCGGTATACTCCAGATGCACGGTTCCCCGAAACTCGTGAAAGGGCAGAAACGGGCTTACGATGAAACCCTTCAGGAAAAGCTCTGGAAAGTTTCGGAAAAATCTACTAATGTAACCTACAATTTTTAAGTTGCCGAGCAGACAATTCTGTTAGGTTCATTTTCTAAAATCTTCGTTCCCTCATTCCGGATCGGCTGGCTGGCGGCCCCGGAAAACGTTATCGAAAAACTGCTCATCGCGAAACAGGCTTCCGACCTGCACACCAACTATTTCGGACAAAGAATTCTTTATCAATATCTTACCGATAACGATGTGGATGAGCATATCTCTTTAATAAAAGAAAAATACCTGTCACAAAAAGAAGCAATGATCCGGGCTATCCGGAAACATTTTCCTCCGGGAGTAAAACATTCAAATCCCGACGGGGGAATGTTTCTATGGGTGATCCTCCCTCAAGAAATTAGTGCCCGAGGCTTATTCGACCGTGCCATAACGCAAGATGTAGCCTTTGTACCGGGAGATCCGTTTTATATAAATCCTGAAAACATAAACACATTACGGCTCAACTTTTCCTGTGTAAATGAAGGTATGATTGAAAAAGGGATAAAAATCCTTGGAAATCTGATAAAATGATGAAATAGAAAAAAATCATTGGTAAGGTGAAAATGCCGGACGGCAGGTGCATCTGTTACCGGGAATATGGGAATCCGGCAGGTTCTGATTAAATGACATCCTGCATCGATTTGCCTTCACGAATTGTTGCAAATAATAAAAAAATAGATAATGCTGTAAATATAAAACCAATTGTAGAAAAATCAGGGGGATCTTATGAAACTTCGTCTTATTTCAGCCGGACTGGCAGTATTATTTACCACTCTTGTCGGCTGCAGAAGCATCAATTCCCAGGACACTTCACCGCCGGAACATTATACGGGATTCAGCGAGCTGACCTTTTTGATCTCACCGCTTGATGAATCAAATCTTGAATCCCCGGAAGATTATCTTAAAGCGCTGGAAGATAACGAGACGCTGCAGATCGAATGGGACAATGAACGGCGGGATGATATAGAATGGCGGGCTTTGTATAATTCACAGCGTTCCTACTATCATGTCCGCCGGCTGCTTCTTATCGGAAAGTTAGCTGAAGAGTATCCTTCGACACCGGAATTGGAAAATCTTCTTTTAGACCGGTTCGAACACGCAACCTATATCTATCAGCTTGATATTACTCCTGAGGTTAAGTCGTATGTGAAAAAGTATGCTGATAAACCGGAAAAAGTGGCAACTGCCTGGTATTGGAATTCTCATGTAATGATCCTTAAAAATTACCGGAAGGAAGAGCCGATCCTGCAGGCAATAAAAGATTTTGAACAGAAGTATCCGCAGGATGAACGGCTGCTGAATCTTTATAATATCGGGAAAACATATCTCCGCGGACTTCCCGGAGAACAGAAGATCGCGAAAATAATAAAAGAAAAATTCCCCGATTCAGGCGTTGCCCAGCGCATCGAAAAGGAGGAATGGCACAAGACCATCCAGGGGAAACGGTTCGAATTGGACTTTACGGACCAGCTTACAGGTAAAGAAATCTCCATTAGAAGCCTGCGGGGCAAGGTGGTTGTGATCGACTTTTGGGCGACCTGGTGCGGTCCATGCAGAGCAGAACTGCCACACATGAAAGAACTGTACGCAAAATACAAGCCACAGGGTGTAGAAATTATCGGGATCAGTCTGGATTCCGATCCGAAACATCTAAAAGATTTCTGCCGGGAAAATGGAATTACCTGGCCGCAGTACTGTGAACCTGGTAAAGGGTGGGACACCGGCGTCAGCCGGGAATGGAAAGTCACGGGCATTCCGA
>CAYLLE010000193.1:0-4185 GCA_964384485.1 uncultured Spirochaetales bacterium
TGCGGTATATCATTCTGAGCGGTTTTCTTTCTCCGTCTTAGTCAATCTCTTCCAGGGGCTTCCACTCCGGGTTGTACTGCGGATAAAGGGCGTTCATCCGGTTCCGCCATTCCTTAAGCCGTTTATGGAGATCCTCCGTCAGTTCGGGTTTTTTTTCGGCCAGGTTGTGCTTTTCACCGAGATCCTCCCGGAGATTGTAAAGCTCCAGCCGTCCGTCTTCGTAGAACTCGATCAGTTTCCAGTCTCCGGATCGGATGCTTGAGCCGGGGGTGCCCCCTTGATTCCCGTAGTGGGGGTAGTGCCAGAAGATGTCCTTCCGGTCCGGGGTACCGGTTTCTTCCAGTAACGGAAGAATGCTGATTCCGTCTTCGTGCTGCTCCGGGAGGAGGGGGAGTCCCGCCATTTCCAATATGGTAGGATAAAAATCGGGACTGGTAACAGGTTCTATACATTGACTGTTTTCCCGAACCCGTCCCGGCCATCTAACAAGGAGAGGTTCCCGGGTGCCCCCTTCGTACATCCATCCCTTTCCTTCCGCCAACGGCAGGTTGCAGGTCGGAGAGCCTTCGGCTGTGGAAAGTCCGCCGTTATCTGAGGTAAAGAATACAGCCGTATCTTTGGCGATACCCTTTTCGTCCAGGACGTCCAGCAGTTTTCCCACGTTTTCATCCAGGCTTTCTATCATGGCGGCGTAAACAGGATCGGACTGGATCAGCCGGCGGACCACCCGTTTGTCCCGCTTTTTTTCCACCGGAAAACGTTCCCCCTCTTCCAGGGCTTTCTTTTTATCCAGTCCCATCCGCTTGGCTTTTTCTTCATACTTCCTGATTTTTTCTTCCTTGGCTTGGATGGGAACATGAACCGAATAGTACCACATGTTCAGGAAAAACGGCTTTTCTTCGGACTGGTTCTGGATCAGGTCAACCGCCCGGTCGGTGAGGTAATCGGTCAGATAGATGCCGTCCGGGACGTCCGCGTCCTTTAGCGTGGGGATATCTTCCCAGGGGCTGAAGTAGCCGCTTCTGGCGGGAGATCCGTTGTATCCTCCGCCGATGTTTATATCGAACCCGTGTTTTTCGGGATAGTATGCTTCTCCGCCGATGTGCCATTTCCCCACGTGCCATGTGGAATAACCGTTTTCCCGGAGTGCTCCGGCGAGACATTTTTCTTCCAGGGGCAGGTGGTCAACGTAAGGAGCGTCGATGAGCCGTCCCCGGTGGCCGCTGGCGGGATTACTGTGATTGATCCAGTTGGTAACTCCCACGTTGGCGGGATATTTACCGCTCAGGATGCTGGCCCGGGTTGGTGAACACACCGGACAGGACGCGTAGGCGTCGGTAAAAAGCATCCCTTCCGATTTTAGCCGGTCGATGTTCGGTGTTTCGTAGAAATTGGAACCGTAGCAGGTAAGGTCCCGCCATCCCATGTCATCAATCAGGATAAAAATGATATTTGTTTTTTTAATGCTGTTCTCCTCTATTTCCTGTAATCAAAAGCCGCTTCAGCCATGGCTTTGAACTGGGTCAGACAATATCTGCCCCGGCCCGGAACGTAGGGGCCGGCGTAATCTCCTGCGGGTTTTCGAACCGGCAGGGAAAGGCAGGCTTCTATATCTTCGGGGGTTTTACAAAAATGCCCCGTAACCATGGAAGAATTCCCATTAAAGCTCATATGGAATCCTAAAGCCTTTTGTTCCGTCCGTCAATCGAGCAAAGCTGTGAACAGCAATTTCGACGGCCGTGGTTTTTTATTATCTCCAATCTACACACATCAACATAACGAGAATTTTGATAATTTCAATGTTCATCCTTGCATAATCAGCCGCCGGAATAGATAATATATAGCGTGTTAAGGTGCGTATCATTAAAAATGCCAAGTGGTAGTACAGCATGTTGAATCGATCGGACAAAAGATATCCCCTCCTATGGAAAGTATTCGGCACAATCATCCTCTCTCTTCTGGGAATCGCCGGCAATCATTTTAATATTACCCTCTTTTTTGATGTAGATCTGATTTTCGGGAGTATCGCGTCACTCTTGGCTCTCACGGTATTCGGCTTTTGGTCCGGGGCCGTAACCGCCCTTATCGCTTCAAGCTATACCTATATCCTGTGGAACCACCCTTACGCCGTAATCATCATGACGGCGGAGGTGCTGTTCGTCGGGCTTTTCCTCAGAAAGAACAATGATCGGAATATCGTTGTTCTCGATTCCCTTTATTGGGTTGTTCTGGGAATGCCGTTGGTGTTTCTTTTTTACCGGATTGTAATGGGAATGGATGTAAACAGTGCTTCGCTGATTATGTTCAAGCAGAGTATCAACGGTATTTTAAATGCCATGGCGGTTAATCTGATATCAACGGGATCCTTTTACCTGCGGTGGAGACGGGGGAATAAACAGACAACCGGAGGATTTAGTCAGCTGATGTTTAATCTTACGGTTTCGCTTTTGGTAATACCGACCCTGTTTATCATTGTTACAACAAGCCGGTCGGAGCTGGAAGACGTTGAAACTGAACTGACGCTGAAGCTTGGTATTGCCCTGGAGTCGACGGGAAAGGCGGTTGACCTCTGGCTGCAGGAGCATGAAATAATGCTCAGCCTTGCCGCCGCGGAGATCGGTGAAACCGGAAAAAATTATGAGTGGACTCTGTCCAATCTTCAGAAATCGTATCCCGAAATCCGCGGTGTTATCTTGCATAAACCGGACGGCAACAACCTGTTTCATTCCCTAAAACCAGAGGTGGATTCTTCAATATTCTTGGCGCGAATTCGGGACATCATTAGTGAGCTCTCTCCTATACCCCGGCAGTCTTTTATTACACGCTTTGTTTCTACCGACACGGAAGAGATTATGATGGCGGTTCCGGTTGGCCATCCTGAAATAGAATGGATATCAATTCACATACTCCCCGACTCTCTGTCAATTCTTTTGCGGGAAGTGGTCTCGGGCTGGAATCTTAATGCCGGTCTTTATGACAGGAACCTGGATGTAATCGCTTCTTCCCGGCCCGGCGGGCATGAGCTTCCAATTCATATCGCGTCCGGCGGAGTTGATGGTTCCGAGGCTTTGGGAAACGGTGTTTATCTTTGGGAAGCTCCGACTAAAGAAAATATTTCTGTGATGGAGCGCTGGAAGCAGTCAATCTATTTTAGTACCAAAGGGGTTGATGCCGCCCCAGGCTGGAATCTGGTGATGGACGCCGGCACAGCACCCTATCAGGGAACACTGTACCGGACCTTCGCCCTTAATCTTTTTATCTTTCTGGTTATTTTGATCATCGTGGTTATACTGACCTGCCTCGGAAGTATTCTTCTTCTCCGCTCCCTCGGCAAACTCCAGCGGATCACCACGGGACTCCCGGAACGGATAGAATCCGGCACAGCCGTATCGTGGCCAAACAGTTTTGTAACCGAAGTCTCAGAGCTGGTAACAAATTTCCGGAAGATGACTGAAACCATCAAACAGCAATTTCATTCTCTACAGAACGCGAAAGAAGAAACTGAACAGGCAAGCCGCGTAAAAAGCCAGTTTCTGACCAACATGAGCCACGATATCCGCACACCTTTAGGTTCGGTGATAGGTATGTCCGGGATGCTCCTGGAAACTGATTTGGATGATGAGCAGCATAGCTATGTTGAGATTATCTCCCAATCGTCGAAAACCCTTCTCCAAATTCTCAATGACGTGGTCGATCTTTCCCGGATCGAATCGGGCAAGATGAAATTGGATGTTGAGGACTTCGACCTTTCCCGCATAATAAAAGATTCTGTTTCTCTTTTCAGGATCGAAGCGGTGATGAAGGATCTTGAATTAAAAACCGAAATTAAAGAATCTGTCCCCCGTGTTCTCTCAGGTGATCCGTATAAACTCAGGCAGGTCCTCATCAACCTGGTCGGTAACGCGGTAAAGTTTACCAGCCGGGGAAGTGTCACCCTGTCCGTGGGTATCGTCGAACGGAAAGAACGGAAATGCCTTTTAAGATTTTCGGTAAAGGCACCCGGATTCGGGTTCCTTCGGGAACGGAAGAATTTATCCTTTGAAGTTTTTACCCAGGGGGCGGGGCCCCCGGCGATTAATAATGGAGAATCGGGTCTGGGCCTGACGATAGGAGGCAACATAATCCCGCTTTGGGCCGGAACCTTAACGCTTGAAAGTGAGGTTGACAGGGGCGGTCCCTTTTCTT
>CAYLLE010000194.1:0-4130 GCA_964384485.1 uncultured Spirochaetales bacterium
TATAAATTTTAATGCGAATGTGATCACCGGGAATTGCTGCCGTGGACATGAATCAGCAGCCCCTGATATGATATCCTTTTACACAGACCACCCTGGAGGTACAATGAAAAAACCGAATGTTATTTTTATTTTGGCTGATGATATGGGCTACGGAGATTTTTCCCGGTTTAATAAGGGCATATCAAAAACTCCCTGTCTCGATACCCTGATGGATCAGGGGGTTACCCTCACCCAGCATTACTCAGCCAGTCCGGTATGCAACCCCAGCCGCGCCGCCCTGATGACCGGCAGGTACCCCCACCGCACCGGAAGTATCGACACCCTAGAATGGCGGGGTCTGGAACGGCTGGCATTGAGGGAACGGACCATGGCTGATTTCCTGCAGAACGCGGGATATACAACAGGTCTTGTGGGGAAATGGCATCTCGGAGCTTACGACCCCCGGTATCATCCGGTCCGGAGAGGATTTGATGAAACGGTGTGCTTCCGGGGCGGAATGCACGATTACTATGACTGGCGCATCGAATGGGGGACAGGCACCGCGAAACGGGGGGACGGACGGTATCTTACCGATCTTTGGACCGAGGAAGCGGTTCAGTTCATCCATCGGCATCAGAAAGAGCCCTTTTTTCTGCACGTGACATACAATGCTCCGCATACTCCGCTGCAGGCGCCCGAAAACTACATCAAGGAATTTGACTCCCTTAGCGATGTCAATTGGGGAGTCAAATGCATCTACGCGATGATAAAGGCGATGGATGAAGGTGTCGCCCGGATAACGGATACCCTGACCCGGCTTGGTCTGGATGAAAACACCATCCTCGTTTTTACGAGCGACAACGGACCCCAATTCGGCGGCAAGGGGAACAAAGACCTCACCCGGTTTAACTGTCAATATCACGGCGCCAAGGGGAGCACCTACGAAGGAGGCATCCGGGTTCCGGGAATAGTCCGGTGGCCTGCCGGCGGAATTACCGGAGGAAGAGCGGAGGACGGAATGATCCATTTTACCGACTGGCTTCCGACAATACTTTCAATGACGGGTACACAACTCCCGGAAGATCACCTGCCCCTGGACGGTGTCGATGTTTCCGAAACCCTCGGGGGGAAACGGGGCGAACTCTGCACCGAACGCTGCTGGCAGTGGAACCGGTATGAGCCGGTTATCACCAGCAATGCCGCGGTCAGAAGCGGTGACTGGAAACTGGTGCGTCCCGCAATCCGGGAAGCGATGGAGGTATATGATATTGAGCATCTCCACACCAGCATGTACAATCCGGAACATTTTATCGAAAACGGGATAATCATTGGAAATCCGGAAAGGGAAATTCCTGCTCCGCCCCCTCCTGAACTCTACAACATTGCCGATGATCCTCTTGAGGTTACAAATCTGGCGGATAAACAGCCCGATGTATTGCAGAAATTGGAAAATAAACTAATGACCTGGTTTGAGCTGGTGGAGCAGGACCGGAAAAGCATCGATGATGAGTGGAACATCAATTAGGAAAAAAGTTATGAAAAAAAAACCGGATAAAGAATACTTTGAAGGCATCATTTCGCTGGAACATGGAGACGGCTGGGTATCGCCCTGGCGGATACATCATCAAGAAAAACTGCTGCATTTTCCGGGGTTGGCGGGAAGAGCCGGAATTCCTTCCGGCGTCAGGATACGGTTTGAGACTGAAGCACGGGAAGTGGGGATAAGGTGTGTACCTGCCGAACAGAACCGGCTCTTCGACCTTACCGGGGAAGGCCGTATTATTGATACTGCCGTACTCCCCGCTGGAAAAAACGAGCTATGGTTCAGAGGCATCGAAGACGGAAGGAAGGTTCTGGAAATTTGGCTCCCCATGGACCAGGGAGTGCAGATCGAATCTCTGGAGACTAAAGAATCGGACTTTACCCCGTCTCCGGACAGCCGGAACAGGTGGCTGCATTACGGAAGCAGCATCTCCCAGTGCGCCTCCGCCTTTTCCCCCGCCAGGACTTGGCCCGGCACGGCAGCCCGGGAAGCCGGACTGAATCTTATGAGCATGGGGTTCGGCGGAAACTGTCATTTAGAACCCCTGGTAGCAAAGACAATCAGAGACAGCCGGGCCGACATGATTTCGCTTAAAATCGGAATAAACATCCAGGGCGGATCCTCGCTGGGCGAGCGGGTCTTTATACCGTTTTTTATCGGAATGGTGGACAGGATCAGGGAAAAACATCCGGATACTCCCATCGCGGCGATAAGCCCGATCTTCTGTTCCTACCGTGAAGACCAGCCGAATATCCTGGGGGTGACCCTTAAGAAGATCCGGTCCTGGCTCCGGGAGGGGGTGGAGCGTATAATCCAGGTTACCGGAGACCGGAACATCCGGTATTTTTCCGGTCTGGACCTTTTGGGTCCGGAGGATCAGGATCTGCTCCCGGACCAGCTCCACCCAAACGGAACAGGTTACGAGCTGATGGGGAAACGGTTCCACGGAAAGATCTTCCCCTTTCTGAATGGGGAAAACCTTTCATGAATGCCGTTGTGCGTGAAATAAGGGAATGGGCACGGACGTCCCTTCTGGAAGATACCCTTCCGTACTGGTACAGCCGCAGTTTCGGCGAATCGGGTTTTTTCCATCCCCAGCTGGACCGCCAGTGGGTTAAGAGGGAACCGGGAACAGCCACATTAGTCAGCCAGACCAGACTCCTCTACACAATGTCCGCGGCGTTCCGGTACTCCGGTGACCCCAAGTACCGGCAGGCCGTAGAAACCGGAGCGGAGTTTCTGTGCCGGGTCTTCCGGGACCGGGAATACCCCGGCTGGTATTGGAGCTCCGATTCACGGGGAGCGGTTATTTCCGAAGAAAAAAGCAGTTACGGTCACGGGTTCGTCATTTTCGGTCTGGCCCACGCAGGAAAGCTCCTGGAACGGGAGGACTATCTGGATTTAGCCCTTACTACCCTGCGGGAAATGAAAGCCTTTATGCGTGATCCTCTCGGCGGATACTATACTTCCCTTTCCAGAGAGGGAAAACCCTCGGCGCGGAACAACGGCCGGCGGACCCAGAATCCGATGATGCATTTCTTTGAAGCCCACCTTGCCCTTATGGAATGCGGACGGAATACATCCGAGATCCGTGAATCCGCCGAAGAAATCGCCCGGTTTCTTCATGAAGAACACGGACACAGCTTCAGGGACAAGAGTCTCCCGGAAACCTACAGTCCCGGATGGGAACCCCTGGAAGCCGGCTCAGGGGGACGGATCGAAATCGGGCACCAGCTTGAATGGGCCTATCTTCTGTGGCGGGGCTGCCGTCTTGGACTGGACCGGCGATGGAGTTCCCTTGCCGGCATCCTGCTGGATCATGCCCTGATTGCGGGAGAATCACCCGGGGGGGGCGTTTATACAAATGAACGTCCGGACCGTACGGGTCCCGTCCGGAAGGACTTTAAGTGGTGGCCCCAGTGCGAACTGATCCGGGTTCTTTTTCATGCCGCATTCCGTCAGGGCAGAACGGATCTTGCCGGCAGAATCGCCGGCCACATCTCCTTTTTCCGGAAAAATTTCCAGGACCCGGAGTACGGCGGAATGTACCGCCTTCCCGTTAGTTCCGCGGGAGAGGAAAACTGGGACTGGAAAGGTACGGAATGGAAGATTGATTACCACGCCGTATCCATGTGGGATGAAATCCTCCGGGAGAATTAAATCGGGTCTTGCTCCTCCTCCGGTGAAGTCAGTATCTTAGAACGATGCAGGGAAAAGAAAAAGCGGTAAAACTATCCGAGACCCTCTGGGAAATTCCCCGAAACGAAGGTGAAGGAATGAGAGCACCCGCCCGGATTTACGCCACGGAAAAACTTTTTAGGGAAATGGACGACGGAGTCATCGAACAGATCACCAACGTCACCAGGCTTCCGGGAATCGCCGGACCGGCCTACTGTATGCCCGACGGTCACTGGGGTTACGGATTCCCGATCGGCGGTACCGCGGCGTTCGATCCTGAGGAAGGGATTATTTCACCGGGAGGCATCGGATTCGATATCAACTGCGGTATGCGCCTCGCGGCCGCGCGGATCCCCTTCAAGGAAGCGGAACCGCATATTGAACGGCTGGTCCAGCTCATCTTTTCAAAAATCCCCGCCGGGGTGGGCGG
>CAYLLE010000195.1:0-4062 GCA_964384485.1 uncultured Spirochaetales bacterium
TTGCCCCTCACTTTTAATTGTGGCACATTGTAACTATATTGTTGACTGAAACAATTTAGGATAATTTATGAGTGCATATCAAATCGAGAACAGAGAACAGGGAAAATTTACCTTCCGGAAGATGCTGGAAGGTTCCGGAGTATTGGGCCGTGTGACCAGGATGACCGCCCATTATCCCGGCCGGATGGCCATCACCCTCCTGGCGACGCTGGCTGCGGTTATTTTCCAGCTATTTATACCCCAGCTTTTAGGTGACGGAGTCGATAACGCCTTGGGACTTGCCGCCGGCGGGGGATCCATGGAAGCGGCTAAACAGGCCCTTCTTTTAACCGGTCTGCTCATTTTCGGGACAAGCGTCCTCCGGGGTCTTTTTACCATGCTCCATAACTATATAGGCGAGACCGTGGGGCAGCGGATCGGATACGAACTTAGAATGGCCATATACGACAAGGTGCAGCGCCTCGATTTCCGGTATCACGACCATACCCATTCGGGAGATTTAATTACCCGGGGGATGCTGGACGTTGAAGGACTCAGGCTTTTCGTGAACACCGGCATAAAACGGCTTGTGTTTCTTGCCATGCTGATCGGCGTGGCGGCGTATCTGCTCATCAGCACCGATCCGTTGTTAGGTCTACTGGCGTTAAGCTTTATCCCCTTTGTGGGCTGGAGAGCCGTCGACGCCCGGCTGACCCTCCGGGAAAGCTGGCACCGTCTTCAGGAGCGTCTCTCATACCTGACGCATATTATGGAAGAAAATCTGCAGGGGATCCGGGTAGTCCGTTCCTTTGCCGCTCAGGATCATGAGATGGAAAAGTTTGACCAAGCGTCAAACGAAGCCAAGCGGCTTACCTTCCAGCGGATCGGGATCCGGGTCAAGAATGGAACAGTCATGACCTTCGCGTTCTATATCTCCATGGGGCTGGTGCTCCTGTTCGGCGGAAGGAAAGTGCTGAGCGGAGAAATGACCCTGGGGAATCTAACCGCTTTTATCGCTTACATGACCATGCTGCAGATGCCGGTCCGGCAGATGGGGCTTTTGGTTAACGCCATAGCCCGGGCAACCACGTCGGGAGAACGGCTTTTTTCCGTACTGGACGAAGAACCCGATATAAAGGATGCTCCGGATTCAAAGGACCTCGAAGTAACCGACGGTGTATTGAAGTTTGAGGATGTCAGCTTCGCCTACAAGTCCGGGGAGGAAGAAATTCCGGTGCTTTCTGGAATTAACTTCGAAATACGACCGGGAAAAACTCTGGGAATCGTAGGACCGCCGGGAGCGGGGAAATCCACAATCGCCCATCTTATCCCCCGCTTTTACGATGTTACCGGCGGCAGGATAACGATTGACGGGCAGGATATCCGTGATGTTAAATTGAAATCTCTCCGGTCCGCGGTCAACGTGATCCAGCAGGACATCTTTCTGTTCACCGCCGGAATCCAGAATAACGTAGCTTATGGGAATCCCTGGGCCGACCGGGACAGAATCGTTTCAGCTACAAACGCGGCACAGCTCCACTCCTACGTGGATTCCTTGCCGAGGAAATACAACACTCTTGTGGGCGAGCGTGGTGTCTCACTCTCCGGCGGACAGCGGCAGCGTCTGGTCATTGCCCGGTCGCTCCTCATGCAGCCGTGCATAATGGTGTTTGACGATTCAACCGCCGCTATTGACGCGGGAACGGAACAGCGGATTTTGACTTCATTAAGGGAACACTCGAAGGACCGGGCGGTCATCATCATCGCTCACCGGCTGAACTCCCTCATGCATGCCGATGAAATCATCTTTGTGGATGACGGAAGAGTCATCGAGCGGGGATCCCACGATGAACTGATCGCCCAGGGCGGCCGGTACAAAGCACTCTATGAGCTTCAGGCAAATCCGGTGGACGAAAGCTACTTAACATAAAAGGACCAAATTATGGCAAAAAATAACAGTATCCGCGAAGAATTTCACGATTATGGTATACCCAGAGAGGAACGGCCCCCGCTGGCAGTGGTAGGTTCCCAGATCAGCCAGGAAGAAAAGCTCTTTGGGAAGGTCTTTGATAAACACATCGTCCGCCGGTTTCTCCCCTTTATCCGGCCGTATAAGAAACGGCTGCTCCTGGCGCTGTTCGGGGTTTTGGTGTTCACCGGAACTCAACTCGCCATCCCAATCATAGTGCGGAGAATCTATGACAACGCCCTGGCCGGGCCGACTGCCGGAATGGAAATGCTCTATATTCTCGCCGGTATTTTTATTACCGCCATTCTGCTAAACTACGGAGCCAATTTTATTCAGGAGAAGGTGGCAAGCAACGCGGCGGAGGAGGTTCTGTTTGATATGCGCCGGGCCATGTTTAACCACCTGCAGCGTGTCTCCCTTACGTTCATGGACAAAACCGAAGTGGGAAGGCTCATGTCCCGGCTTCAGGGTGATGTCCATGCCCTGCAGCAGTTCCTGGAATCATCCATTTTCGCGGTAGGAGATATTGTTCTGTTGGTGGGAATCTTGGTGGTTCTTTTAGTGTGGAACCTTCAGCTGGCGCTCCTGACAATGGGAATAGTGCCGATTCTGTTCCTCGTGCGGTTCGTGTGGCTCCCCCGGGCACGGAACGCCTTCATCGAAGCCCGCCGGTCGAGCTCGACAACCAACGGAGCGTTAGCGGAAACGATTAACGGTGTTAGAACTATTCAGGCGATGGCCCGGGAAGATATCAATTATGTACTCTTTGATGATAAAGCGAAAGCTAATCTGGCTGCTCAGCTAAGGGCAACCAAGTTCGCACAGATCATGATTCCCATTGTGGACACCCTTACCGGTATCGCTTACGGAATCGTCATTATTGTGGGCGGAAACTTGGTCCTGGATAACGCGGTGGAGATCGGTATGATGGTCGGTTTTTTGCTCTATGTTCAGAAGTTTTTTAATCCGATCCGGTCCATCACCCTGCAGTACAGCATCATGCAGCGCGCCATGGCATCGGGACACCGTATTTTTGAGGTACTCGATGTAAACATCGACGTCCAGGATAAGGAAGGGGCGGAGGAGCTAAAGGACGCGGAAGGAACCATCGAATTCAAGAATGTTACCTTCGGGTACGAACCGGACCGTCCGATTCTCAAAGACATCAGCTTTAAAGTGAATAAAGGTGAAACCTTGGCCCTGGTAGGTCCTACCGGGTCGGGAAAAACCAGCATAACCGCTCTGGTTCACCGATTTTACGATATTTGGGAAGGAGAAATTCTCATCGACGGCAAGAATATCCGGGATCTGACCCAGGAATCGCTGGGACGGAATATTGCCATGGTACTTCAGGAACCGTTCCTCTTTTCCGGCACCATCCTGGAGAATATCCGGTACCGGAAGAAGGAAGCTGCCATGGAAGAGGTTATAGCGGCGGCGGAAGCGGTGGGAGTGCACGAAGTCATTGATGCACTTCCCGACGGCTACAACACCGAGCTCGATCAGGGAGGGGGGAATCTCTCTCACGGTCAGCGGCAGCTCATCAGTTTCGCCAGGGCCCTGGTCGCGGATGCCAGGATTCTGGTGCTGGATGAAGCCACCGCGAACATCGACAGCTACACCGAAAAGCTGATTCAGAAGGCGCTGAAGAAGCTTCTTGAAAACAGGACCGGAATAGTGATCGCCCACCGGCTCTCTACCATTCGTGGTTCAGACCGGATTATGGTGCTTCAGGACGGACACATCGTTGAACGGGGAACCCATGATGAACTGATGGATATGGAGGGGCTTTACGCGAAGCTCTATTCCATGAACTACGCTTCCTTCGATGATATCCCGGAAGATGTGATAAATGAAGTAACCTCGGATGATTCCACTACCTAATAGGCGGCACCCTAATCTGAACCGCTGCTCTGGTTCAGAATATGGGTCAGGGCTACGGTAAGGAGTTCATACCCGCCGTAAAGTATTTTTGTGTCAACGCCCCCTTTCATGCTTCTGATGAACGCTTGCTGCTTAATATGTTAGTCATATATTCATTTGCCGGCAGCAATTCCCGATGATCACATTCGCATTAAAATTTATAAATTGTTTTATTACAAGCAATTACATAA
>CAYLLE010000196.1:0-3981 GCA_964384485.1 uncultured Spirochaetales bacterium
GTGCCCTAAAGACGGGCCTTGTAGTATATTCTTTTTGCATGAGAAAAATAACGGCATTTTTAGGATCAATTCTGCTTGTAATTGGATTGAGCATTCCCGCCCAGGAAGGAGAGCAGGAAGATCCTCCGGTTTTCCTGCTGCCCCTGAAGGCTTCGGTTACCGAGAAGGTAACGTCGGATCTCCGGCTTTACCGGAACGGAACGTACATCGAGCATGTTCACCGGGAGATCCGGGGAAGGTTTGACGGCAGGCGCGGACCTTCCGTGACCGGCCGGTATTATATCCTGGAAGATGTGATCAGGAACTCGGAACAGCAGGGGAAGCGGATCGATGAAACCGAGAAGGTAACTCTTCCCGAATCCGCCAGGCTCGGAGAATGGCTTGTTCTTGATGAACCGTTTCCCAGGATCCGGCCGTTTCCCAGACTGGAGCCGCCTCTGCCGTCTCCCGGTTCAATATGGCGGGAGGATACCACCATGGTCCTGTATCCGGAACATCACGGTGAAGCGGTTACTGTATCCGCGCCGATAAGGTATATCTATAACGGAACAGCTTCCTTTTACGGAGAGCTTTACCACAGCGTTACCGGTCATCTCGATTTTGGTCACCGGGAATATGGGGAAGGCGAAATTACCCGCATCGAAGGTGTTCACGAGTTTACGATTCTTTTTTATCCTGAAAACCTGCTCCCGTATTTTATCCGCGACCGTGTCGACGAAACATACACCATGCGGTCCGGCGAAGAGATCTCCTGCCGGGGTTTCGTCAACCATTGGTTTTCCTACACCCTTCCCGGAGAAGAGGACCGGCGGGTCACGGAGCTTCAGAAGGACATCACCGATACGAAGTTAGACGATGTTGAAGTCCTGGAAACCGATGAAGGCATTACCCTGCGGCTGAAATCCCTGCGGTTCAAACCTGATCAGGCTGTGCTGCTTCCGGGAGAGGACGCGAAGCTGGCTGAGATCGCGGGGGTGTTAAAGCGCGCCGGTGAAGGTACCGCGGCAGTTATCGGTCACACCGCCGATGTGGGAAACCCGGAAGGGCAAAAGGAGCTCTCGCTCCGGAGAGCCGAAACCGTTGTGGAGAAGCTCATCGAACAGGGGGTGGACCCGGACCGGCTCCTTTTTGAAGGAAGGGGAGCGGCCGAACCGATAGCCGGGAACGATACGGAAGAAGGCCGTGCCGCGAACCGGCGGGTAGAAATAATTCTGCTGGACTGATAAAGGCGGGGGATCGGGATTGTCCCGATCCCCCAAAAAAACTTGCGCGCGGCAATTCCGCCGCGGTCTAATAATCCGCGGTGGCGTAAGAGAACGATTTTAATCCTTCCGATGTCATCACGAAAACATGGGTGTCCGTGGCGGTCACGCCGAAATTATGAAGCTCGGTATATTCGTATTCAGTACTGATGTAAAAAGATCCAATCTTGTAAGGATCGGCGGGATCGGAAATGTCGAACAGATCCAGGGGCTGATCCGTCTGCCCGGACCACCCGTTGCAGACCGCCCAGATGAGGTTGTTATGGGCGCAGTGTTGTATATAAGCGTAGGCGAAGTACATGTCCTTGTAGCTGCTTTCACTTAAATTGTTCAGGTCGTAAAATCTTATCCGCACCGCCCGGTAGATCTGGGTTATCAATGAATTTCCTGTAACTATCTGGATACCGAAAGGGTCCCAGGATGAATCGGCCCCGGATTGCAGATAGATATCCGGATCGGTCACGGTAAGGTTTTGGGGATCCGAAGTATCGATTGTAAAGAGGTAGTTTGCCTGGGCAGGGTTTTTCTCGGAGGCTGTATAGATGGTGTTTCCGCTTATCCCAATGGTTCCCGGAAGGGGATGATCCGGAGATGTTCCGCTTAGACTTTCTACGGAGCTGTGAAGTCCGGCAAAAGCAGGATCTGCAATATTCACCATCACAATTTTCATTTGATCTTCCGCGGAGTTTTGTCCCAGCAGATATACCATGGACTCTTTCAGTTTGATATCTTGGAAATTTGTAAAATCCGAAACAGTGTAAGTATATGGCGTTGTTGTGGGTGATGAGAGGGGATGGAAATACAAGGTCATATCGGAAGAATCAAATCCGATAAGATAGTCGTTGTAATACAGGAATTCGGTATGGTTATACCCCAAGTCGGTGGTGTTTCTCGGGCCGAGACTGTCCGGATTGGATACGTTGAAGGTGTTAAGGACCGCGGTCGTTTGAAGATCAGCGGGGGAATCCACGAAATAGAGGATGTTATCCCGGATGTATAGTTCTGTGCGGAACGCGTAGCTGTCATGGTGAGCCCCAAAGTGGTACAGAAACTCAACGTCGTCGGCTTTTTCGATGCTTGCTAACACCGTCACAGTGCATGTTGCCGTAACATCCTGATCGTCCGATGCTCCTTCCAGGGTGGCAGTGATCGTGGCCGTCCCGGCACCCTTCGGGTATACGTACACCTGATACCAATTATCATCATCAAGTTCGGCTACCGTCGGGTCGTCTATACTCCAGCTGACCGTTTCTCCGTATTGAGGTGAAATAGTCGGAAGGATGTATTCGCTGTCCTTGTAATCTGAGTAGGTCGATTGTTCTAAAACAACCAGTGTGATGTCGGTTTTATCCAGTTCAATCGACTTTTCGATTGTGTACGTCCCGGTGACCACCGAACTGGGTTCGTAACCTTCAGCGTAGGCGATAGCTTTAATCGTTGTTGTGGAAGAAAAGGAAAAAGAGATGGATGATCCATACGGGATAAGGGAATCATCGGGTTCGGTTATTCCGTCAGTTGTATAGTAGATCGAAGCGCCCGGTGTTTCGCAGGTGATTCTTACGGTTTGTCTTTCAGTATAGGTTCCCGGTTCCACCGAAAAAACCGGATTTGAAACAACTGGTGTTTCTTCTTCATCGCCGTCTCCGTCGCCGTCGGCGGCTGTCTCAGCTCCCTCTATAAAGAAGGTGTATTCTCCGGTATCTCCCGGGCAGTTGGTGTTTATGACAATCTGCGCCCTGAATCCGCCGTCCACCGAAAATCTATCGGTTCCATTCGGGGTAAAGGTGATGCTGAAACTTGTGCCGGCTCCGGGAACGATGGTTTCTTCAGGAAGAGCATCCAGGGCAAAGCAATCTTCACCGGATTCTTCCCCGTCTCCGCTGCTGCCGTCGCCGCCGTCTCCTGTGTTCGCGGTAAAATTTATTGAGCCGTCGGAATTATAGGTGTAGGTAACCCCGTCTACCGTTTGTGTTCCGCTGAATGTAACGGTACCATCCGCGGAAGAATAGGTATAATCGTAGATCACTTCGTAATCGGTGGAGTCATAGGTGTAAGTCAGGGTTCCGGAGTACCTGAAGCTGGGCAGCCGGAGAGAAATAAAAAAATGGAACTGCTGTTATAAAAACCAGACACAGGAAAATACTTTTACGGTTAATCATTCAATACCTCCAAAATTTTTTGCTTTCAGAGGATGATTGTACCGGGTTATTTATTTTTTACATCCGTAGAACTACTCATGGTGATGGGTATTATTACCTAATTCATAGGAAAGCTGGGTTCTCCGGTCCACGTTGAACTTGATTAACAACCTACCGACGTGATTCTCTACTGTTCGGGGCGATAGTTCCATGATTCCCGCTATCTCTTTGTTTGTGTACCCCTTTATAATTAAATCAAGCACCTCCGCCTGCCGTTTGGTCAGCCCGTATTGTTCCTGATGATTTTTTACCGTAATTTCTGCTGCATGTGCTTGTTCTTTCGGATCCCAATTCTGAATGTGATTGATCAGCCGGTCCCTGAGCTGTCTCTCGAGTTCGCCCTTATACCCGATCATGGTGTTTATACGGGTCAGGAGTATGGAGCTTTTAATCGGTTTCTTTATATAATCCACCGCGCCAAGCTCGAGACCTTCCAGTTCCGTCTCTATGTCTCCTTTTGCCGTAAGGAATATCAAGGGTATACCCGTGCAAAGCTGATCTCTCCGGAGCGTTCTGAGGAG
>CAYLLE010000197.1:0-1563 GCA_964384485.1 uncultured Spirochaetales bacterium
GTGATCACATTCGCATTAAAATTTATAAATTGTTTTATTACAAGCAATTACATAGATCGGGATCACCGGGATTTGCTGTTACCGGAGCTAACCACGGAATAGTGCTTTCCGCTCATGGTAACAACAGTCATCGGATTCAGCGGATCTGTCTGCCGTTCGCCGTCAGTTAAAAAATAGTAGTGATGGGTACCCGGCGGCAGTTTCACCGTTATGGAGTATAATCCCGCTTCTTTTTCAGAAAGTCTGTACATGAACGGATCCCAATTATTAAAACTGCCGGCCAGAAACACTGATTTTCCGGTATCTGAGTGATAAGAAAATTTTACGTAGCCGTTTTCAAGGGGAACCGGACTCTCCAAAGCAGGCTCAATGTTTTGGGGAAGGGCGAGCTGTGATATTTCGATCCCCGACGGAAAAAGTGAGGTGCCATCGGCCATGGGATCCGCCATCCACAAACCGTCTACTACAATTCTATACTGCAGGGTATCAATTTCAGGCGGAATATCCATGGACAGTACAAAGACACCGTGGCTGTTCAGCTTATACGGATGAATTTTCCGGTATTCTTCGTGGGCGAAGACAGCTCCTACATGTCCTGCCCCGTACCGGGAGCTGTAGGACAGTATTATTTTCTCCCGGAATATCTGGGGCGGTTCGGCTGTGCGGAGCCCGGATATCTTAAGATGAAGCTTGAGATCATACTCTTGCCCGTACAACGGGTAAACCGTCCCCAGAATCACTATTACCGGCAGAATAATGCTCCGAAACAGTTTATTTTTAAAAAAGTTCATGCTATAATAAGCATCGGAATGAGAATTGTTCTACTTAACCCGCCTTTTCTACCGAAGATATAATAAGATGACTCAGGAATTGGGAATATATGCCTGCGGTAAAAGATATAGATAAATTCAACGAAACATTGGTTACTCTCGGTAATGAGCCCGAAGTACTTTCCCGCTGGGGAGAATCCCTGGAACACGTGAAAACTCCCACGGAAGGTCTTGATAATGATCTAAGCGATCTTTTAAACGATGTGGAGACCGAAGAAGACCGGGGAACCAATCTTCCTCCCGATGACGGAGCAGATTTTGAAGCTCTAATGGAATCGCTGAATGTGGACAGCGGAGAAGATGAGGAAGACCGGGAAGCCGATGAGGAACCGGAAGACAACTTCGAAGACTCGGAACCCCGTGAAATCTTTGATGAAGCACAGTCTGATGAGTCATCCCAGGAACCGGCGGATGAGGATGAGTTTTCGCTGGATGATTTCAATCTGGATGACGATTTCTTTTCCGAGGATGAAGAAGCCGGTGAACTCCCGGATTTCGATGAAGAGGAACAGGCTGTCCCTGAAGATGAAGCACAGGAAGCTGCCGCGGAAACGGACGAGAACGAAGAGGAAGCTGACGAATTCGCCGAAACAGATTTTTCCGCGGACCTGCCGGAATTTGAGAATGGAGACGCGGCTGCCCCTGATGACCTGGAAGAGGAACCGCTCCCGGACATCGATGGCTCTGAGCAGGAGACCGATGAATTTCCCCAAGAGGATTTTTCTGCCGACCT
>CAYLLE010000197.1:1663-3967 GCA_964384485.1 uncultured Spirochaetales bacterium
GTCATTCGGGGATGACATGGATTTCGGCGATTTTTCACTGGATGACCAGGAATTTGGAGATATAGAGGAAGCGGAATCAGCCGAGGAAGATGAGTTTTCCCTTCCCGATATCGATGACGCGGATCAGAAAGAAGAAATCGACGAACTCCCGGAGGGCATTGAAGAAACAGCAGAACCGGATGTGCCGGATGAATTTTCTCTGGAAACTCCTGAAGGTTCCGAGGAGCTGTTCCTGGACGAAGAAGAAACCGGCGGAGAAGCGGAATTTTCCGCGGACTCTTTCAACATCGATACCGAGCCGGGTGATGATACTTTTTCTTTGGAAGATGCTGCTGTTTCCGAAGGAGAAGGGGAGGACGATTTTGAAATTGATGAATTCAGTCTCGGCGATTTCGGCGCTGAGTTCGGCATCGATGATGAAACCTCAGCGGAATTAGAACCCGAAGATCATGATAATCCGGCAAATGAGCTTCCTGAAAGCCCTGCTGAAGAGTTTGCGGAAGCCGGTTTGGATGAGTATTCAATATCTTCCGAATCTTTCGGCCGGGTAAAAAAGACTTTAGGGGCTCTGCCTTTAAATTTAAAAATCGCGGTGGAAGAGCAAATCGCCGGAGGGGGAGGAGGGAGTCCGGATCAGATTAAGTTGCTCCTGAGGCAGCTCGCTGAAGGCGCGCCGATAGGAGAAATCGCTGCTACTACCGGAAAAATTGCCGGTAAAAAGATAAAGTTACCCGAAGGGTATGAGAAGCGATCCGGAATTATCTTCGAAGAAGAACGGAACAGTTTTTCTTACCGCTTCATTCATAATGTCATTCCCATCCTTAGAGTTGTGTTGATAACTCTGGCATCAGTCGGGGTTGTGGGATTTTTCTCGTACCGTTTTATTTACCGGCCGATTCATGCCCAAAATCTTTACGCGGCGGGTTATGAAAACCTTTCGGAGGGAAATTACGGCCGGGCGGAAAACTATTTCGATCGTGCCGTTTCCGTTCTTCCTCGACAGAAATGGTTTTTCCGATATGCCGAAGGATACACGGATAAGGATGAATATGTCCTGGCCGAAGAAAAGTATGAAGAAATACTTGCCAGGTATCCTTCGGACAGGCAGGGATACCTGGATTTCGCCGAGTTTGAATCGGAAATCCTGGCAAATTATGAACGGGCCGAATCAGTACTGAATCGATGGCTCGAAGATAATCTGTATGATTACGAAGCCCTTCTTCTATCAGGGGATAACTATATGGAATGGGGTAAGGAAGATTCTTCCCGGTATGATAACGCCCGGCAATCCTACGTAACGTTGATAAGACGGTACGGTGAGCGGGATGAACTCCTTTTTCGCATGCTCTCCTATTTCATTGCCGTGGATAATTACAATGAAGTACTCCGTCTCAAAACACTGTTTCAATCCGATCCCGGAGTCGAGGTAGAACCCCTGATTTATGCCAGGCTGGGGGGATATCTCCTCGCCAAGGGTGATATTCAGGAGGTTCGGGATATCCTTGTCCGGGCTCTCCGTCAGGATGAGACGCTCCCGGAAATTCACTACAACTTGGCCAAATATTACCGGGTTATGAAAGATCCGCGGGAAGAAGAAAAGGCGCTCAAAAACACCCGGTCTCTTCTGTTAGCCGTTAATCCCCTGCCGGTTGACCGTACCCGTGTATTGGTGGATACATACGGCCGGCTTGGTGAGGTATATTTTGACCGCGGGGAGTATCAAAAATCCCAGGAGAATCTCTCTGAAGCCGTGTCACTGTATGAGCGGGCTTTGGAAGCCGATTTATTCGGCAGAGACGCCAGATTCGGCAGTTTTTACACCCTTTTAGGTGATATCCGGTACTACGCCTTCGGCGAATTCGATGCCGCGTTCGATCTGTATAATGTCGCGGAATCCCACGGTTATATCGATCCGGAGATGAATTATAAACGGGGTGTTATTCATTACAAGAACAGCCGGTACCGGGAAGGGCTGACGGAATTCTCGATCGCCGAGGAGGAGCTGTGGAATAACCGGAACATCCTCTACGCCTTCGGCAACACCATGTACCGGCTCGGTAATTACTATCCGGCCCAGGGTTATTATGAAGCCCTTCTGGATGATCTCCGGACAGAGAAGCGGCGGACCGAGAACCTTTTCCCTTAGGAAGACGAACGGCATGACGCGCGGCTGATAAATATCTAGAAAGTTAAGAACAACCTGGGAATCACCATGATAAAGCTGGGGGATCAGTTCAATATTCCCTCCTATCGTTCCGAAGGGCTTTGCGTCCTTACCGAATCATCTGAAAATCACGACAAGTA
>CAYLLE010000198.1:0-3892 GCA_964384485.1 uncultured Spirochaetales bacterium
CGAGCGGGGGATTTTCTCGGTAAGCGGAAAAAAGCTTGTGGTGATACCGATCGCCGAAAAGCCTGATTTCACTGGGGGTACCGTTTTATGTGCCGGTGAACAGGTTCGGGATTCCTTCCTGGACCGGATCGATCCGGAATCAGGATCCGCCGGACTTCCGGTCGATATTTTATTGCGTGAATTTCTGGACTCCCGGGGACAGATCTGGGACGAAACAAATGTCTGCACCCGGATAATCCATCCGAGACGGCTCCTCAATCCGGAAGGGTATGAGTTCTTTCCGGAATCCTGGGAGGGTATTTTTTGTCCGGTAGATACTCCCGAGGGGAAAGAGGGCAAGGTTGTTACCTTGGCGTCGGGCGCTTCCATTGTCCGGGGGATGCTGGCGGGAGCCGGAAAAAATCTTGAGGACCGGATCGGTCCGTTAACATCATCGATCCCCTTTCTCCTGTTTAACCGTCCTCCCAGGATACAGGTGGCCCTGTCCCTGATGCGGACATGCCGTTCCCTGGAAACGGCGGAACCGGCTTTGGTCCGGACAGGGTTCGAGCCGGAGGACCCTGACTTCTGGTACGGCAGAAATCTGCTTACCGTTTACTGTTCCATGGGCCCGGAGACCCATGAAGAGGGAATCGTCCTGCGCCGGGGGGCGGCGGAAGCCCTCGGGTTTCCCGGCGATACCGCCCTGGGGATCAGGCTTGTTAACCGGCACGGACAGAAGGGGGTGGTTTCCGCGGTAAAGGCTGATGAAGAAATGCCCGTCCTGGAGGACGGAACCCCCGCGGACGCGGCGGTTGACCCAATAAGCATCCATGCCCGGGGGAACATCGGCCAGCTGCTGGAAGCGGCTGTAAGCTGGAACGCGGAGACGGATTCCGGTTTTGTAACGGCAAGCCTAAAAGGACCCCTTCCGGTATTACCGGAAAAACACAAGCAGATCCTTCGGTTAAATGGAAAAACCTTAGAGAACCCGGGCATTTCCGGCTGGGTCTATTGGGGTGTGTCGGTGATGGATTCCCGTAACAGGATGTCCGTTTCCCGGGGTTCCGCGGACTGCATGCTTCAGGGACGGATGGAGAAGGATGTTCTTCTCCGGAAAAAAGCCTACCGAATACTCCGGGAACAGGCGGGGAAATTAGCGGAGCTGCAGAATCGGGAATCTGATTTCTCCCGGAGTTTTGAAGAAGTACGGAACCGGCTCGCGGCTTCCGGCATTAAAACGGAGGGTGACGGACGGAAAGGGCTTGCCTTTACTTGGGGAGAACCCGAAGGCGAAGCTGTTCTTGAATTGTCCGTTCCCCGGCCCCATCCATGGTTTCCCAGGAAGCTGCTAAAAACCGCCGCGTATCAGGGCGAAGAAAAGCAGCTCTGGAACCGGCTGGTCCGGGAAAATAAAAACGCCGGGAAGACAGGGGGGCTTCCTCAGTCCCTTAAAAAAACAGTTTTATCGGATTTTGATGCCGCGCTGAAGGCTTATTTCAGCCGTCTCCTTACGGAACAGCACATGAGTATTCGGGGAAGGGTCCGGAGGTCGGCCCGGGGAATGTTTGCTCCGGATTTTTCTCTCGGTTTGGACGAGATCGGTCTTCCCCCGGGAATTACTCTTAATCTTTTCGGGAGGGATGAGCAGGGACGCTGGATTCTGGATACTGAAGAACCGGATTCCGGAGGGGAGATCAGCTCTGAAACCAGGAAACTGCTGACCCGTGAAATGGCAGCCGGCCGGGTCCTCCTGAACCGGGCCCCTACCTTTTCGGATACCGCCCTTACGTCGTTTAAACCGATCCCGGCAGTGGGACCCGCTGTTACCATCAATCCGATACTCTGCGAGTGGTTCAACCTCGATTTCGATGGTGATCAGGGCGCGTTATTTGCGGCGGCTTCTGAGGAGACTGTACGGGAGGCGGAAGAGCTTCTGTCGGTTAAAGCTCACCTTGCTGCTGATACTGCCCAGGCGGCGAAACTTGCTCCGGTTCAGGGAGCCATGACAGGGCTCGCTTTCCTTTCCCTCACGGAAGAGGGCCGCGCTAAGATCAGCCGGATTCTGGGGCGGACCATCCCTCCCGGACTTTTACTCCGGGATAATCTCAAGGAGTTCTTGATAGAAGCAGTCAAAACGTTAGACTACGGTGACTTTGAATCGACCGTCCGGACTTTATGGGCGGCCGGATTTCACAGGTATATGGAAACAGGATATTCTCTGTATCCCGGGGGAGTACTGGAACTTTCGGAGCGGATCGCGCCTTTACCGGACAGCGGCAGCTTACCGGAGGAGCGTGAGGCCGTTTCCGGTCTTATACGGTCGTTGGACGAACATACACTGACGAAGTTCGGATTTCAGCTGCTTGCGGTAAAAAGCGGAGCCAGGGGATCGGTCAATGATCTGTTGGAGCTCTGCGCACTTATCATGGGGGAAAGTTACCGCGTGTTTTATCTGAAGGCGGCGGGAAATCACCGGCGGGTTACAGAAACCATGAATAACTGGAAAAATAAAATTGTCGCGGGGTTTCCGGATTACCGGGAGTATACCCCCGTCGGAGAAGGGGTAATTGCCGGGGCCATGAGGAGTCAATATCCCGGGACGGTTTTCGCGGCGGCGGCGGAGACCGGTGAGCGGGATCCGTTGACCGACCGGGATTCCCGGATTTTCGCGGGTTTAGGAGCGGAGGGTATCTGATGAGATTCTCCGGAGTAATTCAAAAGAAATCGGTATAGGCGAGAGTCCTTTGCCTGCGAGGCCGATGCGATAGATGCGGCGAAAGCCTTCGAGAAGAAGTAGATTCGGACAAACGAGAACGTTAATTGAAATTTCTTTGACTTCCGCGTATTGATCTACTCATTATTATGTAGTACATTGTAGTTATGGTCTTTTATGAAAAGGATATCAAGAAGAGCATCAAGAAAGATGATATTCCAAACGAGGTTATTAAGCTTTTCATTCACGTATTTCAATCTCTTGATCAAACGAAAGACTTGAATCTTTTTGACATTAAGCAGCAAAAAACAAGTTCTTCTAACGAGTATTACAGACTGCGCAAGGGTAAGTACAGAGCAATATTTTCTATTTCGAATCAAGATTTTTATGTCCATGTAATATCTAAACGATCGGAGGTATACAAGAAATGGCCGTTGTAAGTGTGCGGTTAAATAAAGATGAAGAAAGAATTCTTTCTTTCTTGGCGGAATATTTTCATGAAGATAAATCTACTCTATTAAAAAAATCTATGTATGAACTTTATGAAGACATACAAGATATTAAGTTTATAGAGGAAAATATTGAGAACAAAAAAGATCAAAAATTCATTTCTGCTGAAGATCTTCTTGATTAGTATAGGCCGGCAAAGAAAAATCATTTTCCATACATTTTCCATACAGACTGTTGCACGAAGAAAGCTTAGAATCTTGAACAATGCAATGCAATGCAATTTTGGATACGTATTCAAGATGATTATTCGCAGTTGCCTCATTAGGGTGGTATCGGTCGGTAAAAGCTCCCTTCCACCGGAGGCGGAGAACATTATCATATCGGTTCCCGCGGCCACCGCGGAACAAGTTCTAGCTGAAATCAGCAAAGGAAATGTGAAACGGGTTTGGCTCCATAAAGGCGGAGGAACCGGCGCTTCCTCTCCCCGGACGGTAGAACCGGCACGGGAAAAAGGACTGGAGACGGTATACGATTTCCCCTCATGTTTTTTCCGCCGGTTGGCGCGCACGGAATTCACCGGTTCTTCAAACGGCTCTTCGGCGGTTATCCGAAGGAATATACCGAAGCATAATCCGGAATACTGCGCATGATGAATATACGGAGCGATTTTCATATCCATTCCTCAGTCAGTTATGATACACCCGATGATGTATCTGTAGAAAAAATCGCGGAGGTCGCCGCCGGACT
>CAYLLE010000199.1:0-3741 GCA_964384485.1 uncultured Spirochaetales bacterium
CCAAGAATTAACGCGAACAACCCGATGATAGGACCAACCAATATTCCGAGAACCGAAGTTTCCACAAACACCAGCAATCCTCCGAAAAACGTTTTAATCGATTCCGCTATTTTTCCTTCTTCCCTCACCAACGGCACCTCCCCGGGCTTTCCTCCAGTCATATTACACAATTCATGCCAAGCACAATTTCCGTGAAATAACGGCACAGCAATAGAGATATTACAGAAATTTCGATTTAACAGCGTAACCGGAGTTACACTCGGGAGTAACTTTTGTTACCCGAAATCAGGAAGGTTCTTTATCTATTTATTATGGAAGAAAACCGGTTCAGCGCGGCGGCGGTTCCATTGTTCTCGTGTTTTTTAAATTCCATTTTCGTTCCTCCGGTTAATCCGCCAGCCTGGAAAAAAGATCTTTGAATATGGTGTTCCTGTTGATATTGTACGCGTATTTTATGGGATGACGGCTTTCGTCGAACCGGTAGGTAAGATCTTCGGACAGAATCGGGCTCGGAACCGTCTTCATGAAGGCGGTGGATTGGTCCATCAGATAGGCAACCGGCGCAATATCCCAAATGACTTTGGACCACCCGGGTTCATTGGCTCCGTAATTCCGGACGATATCGGTCAGGTACGTCCCGATCCTGCTTTTCCCGTCCAGGTGTTTTTCCAGCTCCGGTACCGTGGTATGGAGCCGGTCCACCACACCCTGGGCGGGGAAGTGGAACAGAGGCACCCCGCAGTCAAAAATAGTACGGCTCGCCGCGGGATCCTGCTTCAGATTGAACTCTCCGTTCCGGGGCCAGTGATAACCGCTCCCCCCCAGCCAGAGAACGGTGATCTTTTCGATGATCCCGGGCTCCAGCAGCACCGCGGACGCGACATTGGTAATGGCGCCGATGGCGACAACGTATAGGGGCCGTTTCGCTTCCATTGCCTTGGCAATCAGATCATGCACCGCGGGATTTTCGCAGGGTGTTTCAGTTGATTCCATATACCGGTCCGAACCGCGGAACACAAAGTTTTCCGGCGCGGGGTAATCCATAAAATCCAGAATCCGGAGGAGCTCCTGATAGCTTTTCTCCATTCCGTCGGCGGGACCGCTGGACTTTTCGTTATAAAAGGGCGCGGCGTACAGCGCCTTTACATTCAGCCGCTCCGGAGACCGGAGAGCATAAGCCACGGCGAACTGATCGTCCACCTCGTTATAGGTATCCGTATCGATCACCACATCGAGACGTCCTTCCGCGATCTCAAGCCGTTTTTCTAATGATTCCGTCATGGTACACCCCCGGTTTACTATACGGAGAGGGTGTTCCGGGTGTCAAGATAGTAAACCATCTATACATATTTATGTTATTATGTTATCATGTTTCTATGCGTACTACGATAGATATACCTGATAAGCTGTTTAAAAAAATAAAAATAGCCGCATCCATAAAGGGAATGAGTATGAAACAGTTCATCACATTAGCGATTGAGCATGAGATTGAAACCCAGAAAGTCAGTCTTTCTGAGACAGTCATCAACTTCCCATTGATTCATTCCAAAAATCCTGGTTCTTTATCCCTGGATAATGAAACCATTGCAAAGGCTCTTGATGAAGAAGATTTGTATCGCACACAATCATAGTTTGGCATGGGGCGGTAGACGGAATGTACCTTCTTGATATCAATATTTGGCTGGCACTAACGTTTGATGCTCACGAACATCATCATCATGCCGGAATATGGTTTGATACAAACGCGGAAAAAGGCTGCGCCTTCTGCCGGCTTACCCAGATGGGTTTTTTGAGAATTGCCACTAATAGAGGCATTTTCGGAGAAGATACTCTTACGTTACAAGATGCTTGGTATTATTCTGAAATGTTATTAAATGATTACAGGATAGACTTCTACAATGAACCGGTTGGAACAGAACACTTTTGGAAACTTTTTACTTCAGGGAAGGAATATTCACCTAAAGTTTGGAACGACGCGTATCTCGCGGCGTTCACCCGGGCCGGTGATTTTCACCTGGTTAGTTTTGACAGGGGTTTTCACAAATACTCAGATCTTAAGATGACTATATTGAACTGTTCTTGATACAGTACCCTAGCCCACCGACATTGACCGAAGCTCCGGTCGCGGTAAACGATGCAATAAGCGCGGTCACGTCGGTACCATAGGGAACAACGGCCGAGAAAGCGGTTCCTTCGATTGACATCCTGACAGCAGCATGAGTAGAAACAGCAGGGTGTCAAGTGTTAAATATTTTTTTCGGAGAATAGACACAATTTCCTCTAAGAAAACCCGAGACAGTGCAGCGGGATCCGCTGTCCGGGAACAGGAGAGGGAGCACCCGGTTTTAATTCCCGGCTATGGTACGCGACAATCTTTGTATCGTATTCCACACCTTTAAACTGAGTGCGGCCTTTTCCCGCGCCGCCTATCTCGACAACAAATTTATTGTCATCAATAGTAAACAGGTAATCCGGTGTCTTTTTCCCGCGGGTCGATTTTACATAATTGTAATCTATACCGTGCTGTTCCATTGTTAGGGCAAAGAAATCTTCCCGTAGTTCTCCAATGCAGTCATTGAACTTCCGGAAAAGCATACGGAACGGTAATTCCATGGCAACCTTCGGCTCTTTTAGGACATTTGTTCCCCGGGGAACTATCATTTTGATAAGAAAACAGCGTTCTAACAGTTTAAGAAACTGTTCCGCTTTATATTTCGTAATACCCGCGTTACCGGAAACAGAACTGTAGTTAATTCCGTCTAAAGGAGATAATCCGATAAAGTTAAAAACTTTTTTGATCAGCAATAAGTCATTCACGGTGATGTTTTTATCATAATTCGGGATATCATCCCGGATTATCTTCTCTATAATAGAAGAAAATTGATTAATGTTAACTCCCGGTTCCAGAAAAAACGGGTATAAACCGCCCTTTAGATATTCATCAAAATACCGTACCGTACCGAGATATTCAGGGTGAATTGATTCTGTTAATGTTTCTTTAATCGGCAGCGGATTTATTACCTTATCATGCTTAAAAAAAAGATATTCCCTAAAAGAAAAGGGTAAAAGTTTAATGATTGTAACCCGTCGGGAAAGGTCCCAGGATGAGCTGTACAGGGATAGTGAAACAGAACTGGTGAACCAAATGCGGACCGATGTAAAATCATACAATTCCTTGAGAACCGCGGCATAATCAGGTACAAAATGTATTTCATCGATAAAAAACGCTTCTATTTTTAAGTGATCAATACAATAGTGGATAAGCTGCCGCAAATCGATATCTTTAGAGAACGTATCCGCCGATATATAAATAGAATTTTTTAAATGATTCCTAAGCTGCCTTAACAGCACCGTTTTACCTGAACCTCTCGGACCAAGCAGAGCTAAAAAAGGACGGCCATGAGTATTTTCCAATTCTGAATAGATGAACCTTGATTTTGTGTACTTTTCCGATTGAACAGCCGCGAGTTCATCTAATTCAAGCACACGCTGTATGTCCATAGATAATAATATACAGCTATACTATCATTCTGTCAAAACATTTTACAAATTGATAGGCATTTTGTCAAATCATTGAACAAAATGCCTGGGACCGAAGGGAGTAGGAATGATCATTCCGGCTCAGCAACGTGCGTTCTGGTCCGGCGGAGACGATTGGGGCGTCCGGTTCGCGCCTCCCGAACCCGGCGGGTATACCTATCGCATTCTCTGTACCGACCGGGAAGAACGTTCACAGGAAAT
>CAYLLE010000200.1:0-3702 GCA_964384485.1 uncultured Spirochaetales bacterium
TGAAATTATGGCCTTTTCTTAATCACAAAAGGAGTTGACCGGGATTTGCTGTCATTAAAGGGGCTGACATTTCGGACAGAAATATACTGCTCCGCCCATGTACGGCTTCTTTTCTATGGTAGTGCCGCACGTACCGCAGGGCTGACCCATGGTCAGCCGGCTCATCTTTGTACCGTACCGGCCCGGTTCCCCGAAAAGGTCCTTTTCCGTGTTCCGTCCGCCCCGGGCTTCCATCTCGGATAAGGTCTCTTTTATCCGGTTGTACAGGTTCCGGAATTCTTCCCCGGAAAGGGTGCCCATTTTCCGCTTCGGATGCACCCCGGCATTGTAGAGGATATCCTGAAGCACTCCGTTTCCAAGCCCGGGAATCCGCTGTTCTGTCGCTAAAAAGGCCTTCGCGCTGTTCGCGCTTATTTTCGGCGAGCAGGAGGAAAAGAGGGAAGAGAAATACTCGAAGGTGAAACCGTCGGTAAAGGGATCAGGTTTCTCCCGGGCCGTGAAGTAGTACTTGTTGTCGTATTCACCCTCCCGGAAACAGCAGATACCGCCGTACATCTGTATCCCCGCGGTTAGAATCCTTCCGTTTTCAAATTCCGCGTAAAATTGATGTTTTGCCGGCACCGTATCGGGACCGTCGTGAAGCCGGAGTATAATCCCTTCGCTGAATACCATGAAGATTCCGCCGAGATCGGCCTCCACCATACCGCCGGTGTTGTACACGTCATGTATCACGCATCCTTCCAGAAGCTCAGGATACTCACCGGGATCTCCCGCGTACCAGGCAAATTTGTGGGCATTCTGGGCCGGTATGATCCTGGTGATTTTTTTACCTCCGACAGTTTCGTTTAACTGTTTCGCCAGGATCCGTGCTTCGGGCAGTTCAATCATTGTTCCTCCCCATCATACTTTTTGGTCTTTATTGTAATCATTATTGTCACGGTGATGAAGTCATGTATTCCCAGGTAATTGCTGCTCCCCGGGGGGTTTAATCAGAAAGGATTAACTGGCATAATCTCCTAAAAAACCGAAGGAGAACGAGATGACCACCGGGAGCGGCAGCTATAAAACGATCAATCCTAAAAACCTTCCAAAACATTTTAACGCAAAAAAAGCGGAAGAACACTGGCATCAGGAGTGGCAGAGCCGGGGTATTTACCGGTATAACCCGAAAGCCCCCCGGGAGAACCTTTTCTCCGTGGATACTCCGCCTCCTACCGTTTCCGGGTCCCTCCATATCGGCCACGTTTTTAGTTATACCCATACCGATGTAATTGTCCGGTATCAGCGGATGACGGGAAAAGATATTTTTTATCCCATGGGATGGGATGACAACGGTCTTCCCACTGAACGCCGGGTTCAAAACTACTTTCACGTTACCTGTGATCCCACGCTTCCCTACGAAACGGATCTGGAAGTTTCCGAAGCCTCCTCCAAAGACAGGAAAAAGCCGGCCCGGCCCGTCTCCCGGAGGAATTTTATTGAACTCTGCGAAACATTAACCGGGGAGGATGAGAAGGTTTTTAAAAACCTTTGGCAGCGGAGCGGGCTTTCGGTAGATTGGGACGAAGAATACGCCACAATCGACAGCCGTTCCCGCGCTTTAGCCCAGTATTCGTTTCTTGATCTCCACGGAAAAGGACATATTTACAGCACCGAATCTCCCACAATGTGGGACGTGGATTTTTCTACGGCCGTGGCTCAGGCGGAGCTGGAGGACCGGGAAGACACCGGCGCGTTTTACAAGGTGGAGTTCGGGGTAGCAGGCGGGGACGAAACCTTCACTATCGCTACAACCCGGCCTGAACTGCTTCCCGCTTGTGTGGGCGTTACCGCCCACCCGGACGACAAACGGTACCGGCATCTCTTCGGCAAAAACGCAGTAACCCCCCTTTTCAAAATGCCTGTACCGATCTTCCCGTCGGAGAAGGCAGATCCGGAGAAAGGAACCGGCATCCTGATGGTATGTACATTTGGAGACGCCACGGATGTTGAATGGTGGCGGGAACAGAACCTGCCCCTTAGGCAGATACTGGATCTGAACGGAAGATTCACCGAAGTGGAGTGGGGTACGGAACGGTGGACCAGTTTGGATCCGGAGTCGGCCCGTGGATATTACAGCAAGATAACCGGGAAGACGGTCCGGCCGGGCCGGGAAATAATGGCGGAGATGCTTCAGGATCCTGCGGGAGGTGTGCGAAAGGGAACCGCGCCTCTTCTTGGGGAGCCTGAGCCGATAACCCATCCGGTCAAGTATTACGAAAAGGGAAAGAAACCGGTAGAGTTTATATCAACAAGACAGTGGTTTGTGCGGCTGCTTGATAAAAAAGAAAAGCTTCTGGAGATGGGCAGCAGGGTTGTCTGGCATCCCGATTATATGGGGAAACGGTTTCAGACCTGGACGGAAAACCTGGCATTCGACTGGTGCATCAGCCGGCAGCGGTATTTCGGTGTTCCCTTTCCGGTATGGTATCCTTTAGACGATACCGGGGCGCCGGATTATGAAAACCCGATCCTGGCAGAGCCGGAATCACTCCCCGTGGATCCCATGATCGATACTCCTCCGGGATACTCCAAAGAGCAGCGGGATCACCCCGGAGGATTTACCGGAGAACAGGATGTTTTCGATACCTGGTTCACCAGCTCACTGACACCCCAGATCGGAACAAAGTGGATACAGGATCCGGAACGGCACAAGAAACTCTTTCCCATGGATCTCCGACCCCAAGCTCATGAAATCATCCGGACCTGGGCCTTTTACACGATCGCCAAAGCGGCCCTGCATGAGGATTCTCTCCCCTGGCATAACGTGGCCATTTCGGGCTGGATCCTGGACCCGGACCGGAAGAAGATGTCCAAGAGTAAGGGAAATGTGGTTACCCCTATAGAATATCTGGATCAGTATTCAGCCGACGCGGTCAGGTACTGGGCATCCAACGCCCGGCTGGGTGTGGATGTGGCCTTTGACGAAAACATCCTCAAGATCGGCCGCCGCCTTACTACAAAACTGTACAACGCGGGGAAGTTTGTCCTTTCCCAGGCAGCCCCGGAGACGCCGATAACCGGTGAACTTGACCGTGGATTCATCGCACTGCTTCGACAGCTGATTGAACGGGTAAGCGCGGCTTTCCGGGAATTCCACTTCGCCCGGGCTCTTTCCGAAACGGAAGATTTTTTTTGGCACCGGTTTACCGACACCTATCTCGAGCTCGCGAAATTCCGGGCCAGGGAAGGATCCGCTGCTGAGCGGGGTTCCGCTGTGGGCACGCTTCGGCTGGGACTGTCAATTCTGCTCCGCCTTTTCGCGCCGGTTCTCCCCTACATCACCGAAGAAATCTGGTCCTGGGCATTCGCCTCCGAGACAGGGCGGGAGAATATTCATACGGCCCCGTGGCCCGGTCTCCTGGAATTACAGGAGATCGAGGAACCGGATAACCCGGAGAGCTTTGAGACAGCCGTCGATTGTCTTGCCGCGGTTCATAAATTAAAGACCCTGTCCGGATTGTCCGCCGGCGCTCCCCTGGAGGAAGTCGTCATCCGCGGAAACAGCGGGGATATGGAAATCCTTAAGCATGTCATCGATGATGTAATATCCGCCGCCCGGGTGGAGCGGTATAAGCTGGAAGAATCGGACATCCCGGAAGGACGTTTTTCCGCGGAAGTAAAAGATGTTGATGGTGGAAAGGCATAGCAGTTCAGTCCGAG
>CAYLLE010000201.1:0-3698 GCA_964384485.1 uncultured Spirochaetales bacterium
AGGAGATAAAAATGAAAAAAGCGAAAGTCGGAATTATCGGATGCGGGATAATCAGCGACATCTATCTAAAAAATTTAACTTCTGTATTTTCAAATACCGAAGTACATGCTGTGGCTGATTTGGTCCGTGATAAAGCGGAGGAGAAGGCGGAAAAGTACGGGATTCCTAAAGTGCTCAGCACAGAGAAACTGCTGAAAGATAAAGACATCGATATTGTACTCAATCTTACGATTCCCAAAGTTCACGGCGATATTGCCTTAGCCGCGTTAAAAGCGGGTAAGCATGTATATAACGAGAAACCCCTCACCATAAAGCGGAGCAATGCCAGGAAAATTCTGGAAACCGCGAAGAAGAAAAAACTCCGGGTGGGCTGTGCTCCAGATACGTTCCTGGGTGCCGGACTGCAGACTTGCAGGGACGTAATCGAACAAGGAGTAATCGGCGAAGTGATTGGCGCTACCGCGTTTATGACATGCCGGGGCCACGAAAGCTGGCACGCCGATCCGGAGTTCTATTACAAAGCCGGCGGCGGCCCCCTATTTGACATGGGTCCTTACTACATAACCGCTCTCATTTCACTGGCAGGGCCGGTAAAACGGGTTTCAGGTACCGCCCGGGTCACCTTCCCCACCCGGACAATCACAAGCGAGCCGAAGAACGGGACGATTATCGATGTGGACGTGCCGACCCATCTGTCGGGTTCCCTCGATTTCAAAAACGGCGCCATCGGTACCATCATCATGAGCTTTGATGTATGGGGCGCGAACTTGCCGAGAATTGAAGTGTTTGGCTCGAAGGGGAGTTTGAGTGTTCCCGATCCGAATTCGTTCTCCGGTGCTGTAAAACTCCTTAAAGAGGGTAAAAAAGAATGGGAAGAAATTCCTGTGGAACGGAATTACGCGGAGAACTCCAGAGGATTGGGTGTCGCCGACATGGCCCGGGCTATTGAGAAAGATGAACCTCACCGGGCAAACGGAAATTTAGCATACCATGTCCTGGACATCATGCATTCCTTCCACGACTCATCCGAACTGGGCAGGCATATCAGGCTCAAGAGCAGCTGCAGTAAACCGGCCCTGCTTGAAAAGGACACTGCGCTTTAACGGTATCAGAATCTGATTAAACTTCTTTCCCGGATAAACCAATAGAGGGCGTTGATCATCACCGCGTGATGAAAAAACCCCTCTTCTTTTCCGGAAAGGATATCTTTTACCGGGACCTTCCGGAAATTCACATCCTCGTTTTCATCAAGATTCTGCTCCCCGGAACATTCTATTTCTTCCGCAAGAAAGGTGCATGAGGAGTTTGTCATAAAAGCCGGATTCGGATTTACTTTTCCGATCAGCTTTAAGGATCCCGCCCGGCAGCCTGTTTCTTCCAGAAACTCCCGCTCCGCCGCCTCTTCCGGCTTTTCACCGCTGTCCACCATTCCTCCCGGAAACTCCAGCGTTTTAATACCTCCTCCGTAGCGGTACTGTTCAACCATTATAAAACATTCTTCATTCTTTTCATTTTTTAAAAGAGGGATAACATGGACCCAGTCGGGGGCTTCAACCAGATATACGGTATTGGCGGAATCTTCACCCCCCATATCTTTCTCTATAACATCGAAAATTTTTGTCGACAGCACCGGATTTTTTGAATCGTCTTTCATATTTCGCGCTCCTGAAACGGGAGATCCCGCCCGTATTGAAATTGTTTTCACAATAGATGATACTCAAAAGTGCGTATATATCAAACTGAATATCACTCGGAACATCCAGTCAGGAGTCAATATGAACGGATTAAAAACCTTTCTTCTTGTAATGCTTATAATTCTATTATTCCCCGCTTGGATTGCCATCGAAGGATTAGTCGCCGTGGGTTCCACTTTTTTGAACAGCAGATTTTACGTATCCCGGTTCGAGGAATACAACGCGTACCAATACGCGCCGGAATTTGTAGCTGAACTGATCGAAGATTACACCGGAGATTTTCCCGCCGGAGCGGGAGATTTTATCGTGAGAGCTGTTGATTCCGGAGATCTCCAAGAGTGGATGGAAACGGAAATCGCCCGGGCCATTGACGGAAGCAGACGTTTCCTGTTCGGATTTAAACCCGAACCCCGGCTCCAGGTCGATATGACTCCTATCAAGGCATCTATCCGGGAAAATATCCCCGCCGATGCCCCGGAAGCAATGAAATCATCATTCAGAGAATATCTTAAAGAAATACCTGATGCCATCAATCTTATACAGAACAATGAATACAGCACCGCTGAACAGGCAGTACGGACTTACCGGAACTTCCGAATCATTCCGCCGATTATGCTCCTTACGTTTGTTACTTTAATATTCGTAATGGCCGGTCTAAGAAACGGAACGATCTGGATCGGTTCCAGTTTACTGGCAGCCGGAGCTCTTCCGGCTATCGTCCTGTCCATCGGTTTACTGGCGGCTGAATCCCTGGAGATATTTAAGCCCGAGGTAACCGGTTCCTATATGTCATCCGCCGCTTTTGTGAACCTCGAGGCGATGATCGCGGATATGATCACCAGTTTCCTCCGGGTTATCAGAAATGTGTGTTTGGTATTCGCGCTTGTCGGAATCGGATTTATGGCAACAGGTATCGTGATGAACGGATTTCACCGGCGGGACACGAGCTTCGACCGGCGAATAGATTCGATGTAGGAAAAGGGTAGACTCCCTTGATTTCCGTTTAAAATATTGAGACACTATCGTAATGAAGAATAATCTAAATGATGTGATTGAATCAGTCCTCACCTCTTATAAGTCTATAGGAGGTATAAACCACATAACCGGTCCCAACTTGCCGTCCCGGGACGGGATTATATCGATCATCTTCGATTTGGAAGCGGTGATCTTTCCCGGTTACCGGTCGGAAGAAGCCCTGGACACGGAGAATCTCCAGTTTACCATTTCAGAAAAAATAAACCGGCTGGCAAGAAATCTCTCCACCGAAATACAGCGAAGTATCTGTTTTAAACGAAGAATAGAAGGTGAAAAGGTCTGTTCCCATCACAAGGACAATGCCGAATTTCAGCAATGCCGGGTTGAAGCAGAAGATCACGCGTATCAGCTGATGTCGAAACTTTCGGATATACGGGAAATGGTACACCGGGATGTCGAAGCTGCATACCGGGGTGATCCGGCGGCCCAGTCCCACGAGGAGGTCATCCTTGCTTATCCCGGAGTGGAAGCAATCCTTATCCATCGTCTTGCCCACGAATTATGGGTGATGGGAATCCCGCTGATCCCCAGAATGATGAGTGAATACATCCACGGCAAAACAGGGATTGATATACATCCCGCCGCGGTGATCGGCAGACACTTCTTCATCGATCATGCCACCGGTGTTGTTATCGGAGAAACTTCGGTTATCGGGGATAATGTCAAGATTTATCAGGGTGTGACCTTAGGAGCGTTGAGCGTCCGGAAAGAGGAGGCAAATACAAAAAGGCACCCGACTATTGAAGATGATGTTACGATTTATTCAGGCGCGACTATTCTCGGCGGAAATACCGTAATCGGGAAGGGATCGGTTATCGGCGGAAACGTTTGGATAACCCGCTCCATTCCTCCGGGGAGCACGGTCTACAACAAACCGGCGGATTACATCATGAAAAACGGTACCGATTAAACGGAAGCAGCAAATCCCGGTCAACTCCTTTTGTGGTTAAGAAAAGGCCATAATTTCAT
>CAYLLE010000202.1:0-3697 GCA_964384485.1 uncultured Spirochaetales bacterium
AGGAATTAGCGTATCTTGTGAAGCGAGATTAGATTAGATTAATACAGCATTTTTTTCGCGGAAAAACGGCAATTTCCGGTGATCCCGATTTATGTAATTGCTTGTAATAAAACACTTTATAAATTTTAATGCGAATGTGATCACCGGAAATTGCTGAGATTAATAATGACCGATAGACAAGAAGGTATTTTTCCTGTATAGTGTGCACACTTTTTATCACTCTGATCACTCCTCCCCTTTTCAACATGTTTCCAGACGGAAAGGCGGAGATATTTATATAGATGAATTGCTTTCATAAGAGCAGATGCTAAAAAGCATATGTAGTATCGTTGTTTTTTAGCTGTACTGGTTTGACGGGTTTCGGTCGGAATGATACATTAGAACGTGAGGTATTCTTTTGATCATGGTTTATCAAGACCTCAGTTTGTGACAAATTATTTATATGCAGACGAGATCTGCGGAGGAAGGGTTTAAAAACTACATATGAGAAAACGGTTTAGCAAAGGCGGAAGGGCCCCGGGAACACCACCGGAAAAAGAGGGACCTAGAACGAACGAAAAGATTCGGGTCAGAGAAGTACGGCTGATAGATGATGAAGGTAATCAGCTGGGCATCGTACCGACATTGGAGGCCAGAAAGAAGGCCGAAGAAGCCGGTCTTGATTTGGTGGAGGTAGCCCCCCAAGCAAAACCTCCGGTATGTAAATTACTGGATTACGGAAAGTATAAATTTGAACAGGAAAAAAAGACCAGAGAGTCAAAGAAAAAGCAAAAACTGGTCAAGATGAAAGAGATCAGGATGCAGCCGAAAATCGAGGAACACGATCTGCAGTTTAAGACAAAACATATTCGGGAGTTCCTTGATGAAGGCAATAAAGTAAAAGTAACAATACGTTTCCGTGGAAGAGAGTTGGCTCACACTGAATTAGGAAGGGATGTATTGGAAAAAGTTCAGGAGAAACTGGAGGACGGATTTAATCTTGATAAACCGCCGCATATGGAAGGACGGTTTATGTCCATGATTGTCAGTCCTAAATCAAAAAAATAATAACTTGTTATTCAAGAGAGGATAAGGAATGCCCAAACAAAAGACGAAGAAAAGCGCTGCAAAACGTTTCAAAGTTACCGGAAGCGGAAAAGTCAAATACCGGAAACAAGGTTTAAGACACATTCTTACGAAAAAGAGCAAGAAGAGAAAAAGACATTTACGGAAAACATCGGTTCTAGACAAGGTTGAATTCGATAGGGTAAAAAGCCTGCTTCCCTATAAGTAAGAAAAAACAGTAAAACATCCGGAATTGTATTAACGTTGAAAATAAATATCAGGCAAATAAACAGATAATCTATCTGAGAACCGCCGAAATTAAGGAGTAATGCTATGCCAAGAGCGATAGACGGCACAAGAAGAAAAAATAGACGCAAGAAAATTCTTAAAGAAGCAAAAGGATACTGGGGCCGCCGGAGTAAATTATACCGGACAGCGAAAGACGCGGTAACCAAAGCACAGACTTATTCGTACCGGGACCGGAAGAACCGGAAACGGGAGTTCAGATCATTATGGATAGCCCGGATTTCAGCTGCCTGCAGAAATGAAGGCATATGCTACTCAAAACTGATTCACGGATTGAATCTTGCCGGTATCAATATTAACAGAAAAACTTTGTCCAATTTAGCCATTGAAGACCGGAACGCCTTCTCTCAGATAGTGGAACGGGCCAAATCAGCCCTGGAAGAATAATCATGGTAACGGTCGATCAAATTAAACTGCTTGAATCAAAAGTCCGCAGTGCCGTTGATAAGATCGTACGATTAAAAGAGGAAAACAACTCGCTTAGAGGGGCGTTAAACAAATACGAATCCCGTATTCAGGAATTGGAAAAGTACATCTCCGATTTTAAGGATAGTCAAACCGAGATTGAAAAGGGAATCGTGAACGCTTTAAACCAGCTTGACTCCCTGGAAGATCAGACCATGGAATCCGCCCAAGACGAACAAGCCGGGACGGAACCCTCTCTGCCGCAAAACCCGGACGGGAAAGAGGAACCTATCCGGATAGTACCCCAAAGGGATATCCCGGAAGAACCCGGTATGACAGCAGAAGAAACTGATTCAGATGCAGAACATCAGCCTTCTGAAGAGACTGAGACAGAAAGCGAAGATAAAAATAACGGACAAGATAGCTCTGAATTGGATATTTTCTAAAAACCGGCGGTGAAAAGGTGTATCAGGTAGATATTTTAGGTATAAAATTCTCCGTACAGACCGATGAACCGCCGGAACGTTTCAATTCACTGGTCGATTATTACCAAAAAACAGCAGAAGATCTCAAATCAAAAATAGGTACTGCCGATCCGGTTAAAACTGCCATAATCGCCGGTATCATCATCACTGATCAACTCTTTAAATGCAAAGAAAATAAGGGACAGGAAATATCCGATCCGGATACGGATAAAGAAATATCACTCGCCGCGGAACAGATGATCCGGAAAATCGATGAAGTCCTGGATCTGTAAGCTAAAGGCAGCATTCAAGGACTTTCTCCCGGGAAAGTGAATCATAATTACATCCCTCTACCTGCACGATCATAGAAGCCAGCCTGTTACCCGCGCGCCCGCATGTTTCAAGATCTTTTCCCTTTAAAAGGGCGTATAGAAATCCGGCGGCAAAACTGTCTCCTGCTCCGGTAGTATCCTGCGGTACCACTTTCTCTCCCGGAGAAGCGGTTATCCCCTTTTCGTAAATCATGCAGCCGTCCGAGCCTGTCTTCATTACTACCACAGCGGCCAAATCGGACGCGGATTTAAGGACATCCTCATCGGACCCCTGGTTTAAGGTCAGAGCCCGGAGTTCTTCCTTGTTAGCAAAGAGCACGTTAACCTTCCCGGGAAGCCACTCGATAATGTTGTCCCGGTACCGTTCAACGACAAACGGGTCTGCAATATCAAAAGAAACGGGAATCCCGGCTTCCATCGCAATTTTCACCGCTGTTTTAGTACATTCTTCCTGATTCGGGGTATCCCACATGTAGCCGGTTATATGGAGATAACAGCTCGAAGTAATCTCTTCCGGAATCAAATCGGCAGTAGTTAATCCTCTGCAGGCGCCTAAATAGGTAAACATTGTTCTTTCATAATCCGGAGTCACCAGAATACAGGAAACTCCGGAAGGCAAATTTTTATTGACCATCCGGGAGGTAACACCGGTATCTTCGAGTTTGGAAGCGAAATCTCTGCCGATAAGATCGTCTCCTATACCGCCGAGAAAGAGAGGGCGTTCCTTTTTTTTCGAGGAATTGTCCAGCCAGGCAATACCGCGCAGTGTATTCGCGGAACTTCCCCCCGCTGAACGGTAACATCCCTCTAAAACATCGGAAATTTTATCATAAATCGGCTGTTCCACAAGATTCATACTGCCGGGGACAGCGCCCATCTTCTTAAAACGGTCGAAACCAACCCTGCATATAACATCCATAAGGGGATTTCCTATACCGTATATCAAACTCATAATACTGTTTTCTCCTTCGTGCCGAACAGGCTGCGGTTGTATATCCTCAAACGATTGTACTAATATGGACGGGAACTTCAAGGGATCAAAGCAATTCCCGGTCAACTCCTTGGATGATTGGAAATCGGCCATAATTTCATATAATATATAAACTTAGATCGGGTTGACCGGGAATTGCCGCATATTTTTTTCGC
>CAYLLE010000203.1:0-3694 GCA_964384485.1 uncultured Spirochaetales bacterium
ACCGTAGGTGGGCAGGCTATGGGAACGTAGATGACAGACATAGAAAATGTGTTATTTAACGGGATGATTCATGGTAATAATAAAGAAGGGGAAAGGCTGAAAGAGGACGATATGGCTGCTGAGTTCGGCATCAGCAGAACACCTGTACGTAAGTGCTTGCGCCAGCTGGCCCAGGACGGTCTGATAAAATTGCAGCCGAAACGGTCGGCAACGGTCATCGGGTTTACTGCCGACGATGTCGAAGAAATATACGAGATCCGGAGAGCATTGGAAAAACAAGCTCTTCGGCATTCCACCCCCTTCCTGAATATCCAGGGTCTGAAAGAAATTCGGGAGGAAATTCAGAAAAGCGCGGAAAGCGGCGATATCGACGCGCTGATGGAAGCAGACGAAAAACTGCACAATTATTTTATTCATGCCAGCGAACGACGGAGACTGATAGCAATCCTCGAACAAATGCACAGGCTCATTCACCACTTTAGAAAACTCGGATTTAATATAAAGCACATCCGAGACAATGCAATCAAAGTACATCTTTCCCTCATCGATGCTCTAAGCGTCAGAGATATTGAAACCGCCGAAAAGATCCTCGATGAGCATCTGGTTGAAGGAAAAAAAACCGCTGTTTCACACATTCTCAACGGAATGTAAAAAAAGATTATCATTAACGAGTTCCGGGACCGAAAAATCTAACGATTTTTCCATTATTGTATACAATATTAATTTGACAGATGGTAAATTAGGATTTTAAAATACTTCTTATATACAATATTGAGGAGGAATCTAGCAATGGATCCAAAGAAATTATTTTTCGTATTTATGCTCCTATTTGCCGTCATCTTCTCTACTTTCGCCGGCGGACAGGCGGAGGAAGCCGGATCGGGAACCGCTGAAACTGCGGCACCTATAGATGAGACCTATGTACTCATCGCACCCCACATCGGCATTCAGTACTGGCAAGTCCATAAAGCAGGCCTCGAGGCCGCCGCTGAAAAACTCGGCGTAAAGACCATATTTACCGGAGTTATGGGTGACTCGGTTGAAGATCAGGCGAAAATCCTGGAACAGCAAATCGCGAAAAAACCTGCAGGCATCCTGGTGGGACCCCTTAACGCCGCGGGAATGACCCCTTCCATAAACAGAGCAATGAAAGTCGGCATCCCCGTCATTACCGTTGATACCGACGCTGCGGGAAGCGACCGCCTGTGCTATATAGGCACGAACGGATATGCGGCGGGAGAAATGGCGGCTGACAGAATGGCACGCCTCTTAAACAAGAAGGGAGCCGTCGGAATATCAAACCTCGTCGGTTTTGCAACCTGTGAAGAGCGAGCAGCCGGTTTCCGTGACCGAATCGAAACGGCCTATCCGAATATGGAGGTAGTCGCCGAAGTTGACGACAAAGCGGATGTAGAACACGCGACAAAGGTTATTATGGAAATGCTCGTTGCTAATCCCGAAATCAAAGGTATTTTCGGAGTTGACGCAGTAAGTCCCCTCGGCATGGGAGCGGCAGTTAAAAACCTCGATAAAGTCGGTGAAGTACAATTAATAGGATTCGATCCGATGCCTCAAACCCTTAAATTAATTGAGGACGGCGTAGTCGAATCAACAATGGTCCAGCGAACCTTCGCCATGTCGTTCATCGGTCTCGAACTGCTCTATGCTTACAACCGGGGCTGGCTCGAATTGGTAAAAGGCTGGGACGTACCCGCTGCGCAGGAAGCGGGAATTAATACTTTGCCGAACTACGTAGATACCGGAATTATGGTAGTAGACAAAACCAATTATAAGTTTTTCGAAGAAAAATAACAGTTTCGAGCAGACAACTACACAAACTAACAGATGCATTCGGGTTCTCCTGAATGCATCTATATCTATAATTAAACAAAGAGGTTGCGTTGAAAGATACACAAACACCATTTCTATTGCATATTAAAGGCATTTCCAAGAGTTTTCCCGGTGTTCAGGCTTTAGACGATGTATCGATGAGTATCATCCCGGGGGAAATCCACGGATTGGTCGGAGAAAACGGAGCCGGGAAAAGCACGCTTATAAAATCGATTGGAGGGGTGCAGGCCCCCGACAAAGGCTCCATATTCTTTGACGGTGAAGATTTTGCACCAGCCGATACCGAAGAGGCGCTTAAAAGAGGTATTGCAATCGTATATCAGGAACTCAGCCTATGCGAAAATATGTCGGTGGCGGAAAATCTTTTTATCAATCGGCATCCCCTGAACCGGGGATTGATCGATAAAAAGCGCTTACATCAAATGACAGAAGAGGCTTTGTCAAAGTTTAATCTCACGATTCGGCCGAATGAAAAAGTCATCGATCTTCCTCTTGCCGTAAAAGAACAGATTGAAATACTCCGAGCGCTGTCATATAAGCCGAAATTATTAATTTTAGACGAACCTACGGGGCCCCTCAGTAAAATACAGGCGAATATGCTTTTTGATCAGCTGAGGGAGCTTCAAAAGGAAGGAATTACAATTCTCTATATTTCCCATTTTTTGGGTGAAGTTCTTCAAATTTGCGACCGCATTACCGTATTCCGGGACGGGAAATATGTAAATACGGTGGATTCCTCCGAATCGACGGAGGAGAATCTGGCAGGCTTGATGGTCGGAAGAGACTTAGGAGAGATGTATCCCGAGAGGCCTGAATCAATTCCTGAAGATCCGGTATTAGAAGTTCAGAACTTGTGTTCCGGGCCGTTATTTCAGGATGTTAGTTTTTCTCTTAACCGGGGAGAAATATTCGGTATAGCGGGACTTGTAGGGGCGGGAAGAACGGAAACCGCCCTTACCGTATTCGGCTCTCTGGAAAAAACTGCCGGGAAAATTATGGTAGAAGGGAAAGAAGTTGAAATCAACAGTCCTAAAGACGCGATTAAAAACGGGGTCGCCTATCTGTCGGAAGACAGAAAGCTGCTTGGGCTGTTTTTAGAATTCTCCATTGCGGAAAATCTCCTTTCCGTCAATCTCAAGCGGTTTACAAAAAACGGCTTTTTGCAAAAGAAACATATACAGGAGGAAGTTCAAAAATACATTGAAGATTTGAACATTAAAGCCTCCGGCACTAACCAGATCATCTCGCAGCTGAGCGGGGGCAACCAGCAGAAGACCTTGTTCGCAAAATGGGTGTCCGTGCAGCCCAATATTTTAATTATTGACGAACCAACCAGGGGCGTAGACGTAGGAGCAAAAAAAGCAATTCATGAACTGCTGCGGAATTTAACGAATAAGGGGATTTCGGTAATCATGATCTCCTCGGAACTCCCGGAAGTTTTAGGAATGAGCGACCGGATAATGATTATGGATTTGGGAAAAGTCGTCGACATTATTCCGAATTCTGAATCAATAACCGAGGAATACATTATGAACAGAATAGTAAAATTTCGTCGAAAAGGAATGAAAATTGAACAAGATTAATATTTTTAAGTCCAGACCATTTGTAGTCTTTTTAATCAACGCGGTACTTTTTATTGTTTTTTCAATTACCAATAAATACTTTTTTTCAGTCCACAATCTTGAAGCCATCGGATACGGCCTCTTAAGCGTCGGAATTGTTTCGATCGGGATGATGATGGTAATGATAGCCGGCGGGTTTGACCTGTCCGTCGGCTCAACCCTTGCGTTAACGGGGGTTATTGCGGCAAAACTTATGGAATTCGGAATGCCGATTATCGTTT
>CAYLLE010000204.1:0-3588 GCA_964384485.1 uncultured Spirochaetales bacterium
CGAAGAACATCCCTGGGGAATTGTTCCTCCGCGAGGCGGCGGGGAACATGGAATCGATCCGAAATACTAATCCTTGACAATACTATTTTAATGAAATCGTATAACAATGATGATACTTTCATGGGCAGATTCTTGTACAAAAACAGTATGGGAAGGGAATTTTGTAAAGAGTCTTCTCCATGAAATTCAAAGGACTGGAAAACGAAAACTTGTTCATATCCATTCAGCTAAGAGTTTAGAAGATCTTCGTATTCCACCAGGTAACAGGTTGGAGAAAATGTCCGGCGACAAAGAAGGATTATGGAGCATTCGAATAAACAGTCAAGGAGAATAATATGAAAAAGAGAATCGCCCCGATCCATCCGGGAAAGATACTGCAGGAAGACTTTCTTACTCCAATGAATATATCAGCGTACAGACTGGCAAAAGAGACCTACATGGACCAGACCCGGGTAAGTGAAATCCTGAAGGGTAAACGGTCTGTTACCATAGATACTGCTCTTCGCCTTTCGAAATTCTTCGGCACCAGCTCTGAGTTCTGGGCCAATATTCAGACCCGGTATGATATGGAAGTAAAAGAAGCTGAATTAACGGAAGAATTGAGTAAGATCCATCCCTGCAGCAGAGCTTGATAGTTTTATTAAAAGTGATAAGATATACGCATCCTGCATCACCGGAAATAATAAAGGTAAATGATTTTTAACCGGCTCCTACCGGAAACCCAGTTCAGCGGAGAAGTCAAGGTAAGCCTTTACCGCTTCCGGAGGAATATTGTGGGGGATATGATTCCCCACGCACATCATATAGCCGCCGGACATCTTGGCGGTTTCCGTCATGGATACAACCATCTTTTTGATCTCACCGGGATCATTTTCCATCAGAATTCGGCAGTCTCCTTCCCCTGCCAGAAACGGGTTATCGTACCGTTTTGCCAGGGCTTTATAATCGGTAAAAGGTTCGGAGATGATTCCTCTGGCCCCGCAGGCCATTACTTCATCAGCTACGGGGTCGGTATTTCCGTCAGCCATAAAAATCACCTCTTTGCCTGCGTCCCGGAGGATTGACCAGAACTCTTCGTACCGGGGGAAGATATACTTCCTGAGCCATTCAGGCGAGCAGACCAGACCCTTGGTGTTTACGATATCGTCATGGCAAACGACAAAGTTTACCGGCAGCCGGGCGAAAGCCCGGAACACCCTGCGGTTTATTTCAGCGAATTCATCCATGATCCGTTCGAATTCGGGTTCCAGACAGATGTTCAGAAACCCCTCGTAACCGAATACTACCACCGGCCACATGAACATGGTGTTGTAGAAACCCACCGATACATCGCTTCCTTCCGGCGCTTTATCTCCCCACTCCGCCGGAAACTTTGGGCGGTACCGCCGGTAGACTGCTTCCTCGCTTGAGAAGTCCCCGTCCACTACCACGCCCCAGCCGGTAAAATCACCCTGTTCCAAGGGGCTCCACTGCAGCATTTCCTCCCGGGAGGAAAACCGTGAGTCGGCTTTGTTCTGCTGCCAGGAATCCCTAACCAGATGACCCCACCGGTCCCGCCCCTGCTGTGTTTCCGGCCGGGGAACCGGAGCATCTGATTCCGGAAGAGGAAGTTCTAAAAACGGATACAGACGGTTCAGCCGTTCCATACAGGTCCTCGGGGACCGGTAATAATCAATACCGGTAATATAGGAAGCCGCGTCCGGATTTGCCCAGTGCTCCCAGTGCGCGATCCGTGCAGGACCGCGGCCTTTAAAGGTCAGGTATTTCGGTGATGCGTTCATTGGTTTAATGTATCCGGTTTACGATGATTTGTGAACGGCCGCGAGGAGATCTATAGCTCGTGGGAAGTTTTAAAAGGGACCGATGATTGGCGCGTGGTTTCGAAGGATTAAAATATCCAGAATAAACATATATTGATTAAGAACATGCATAGCCGAGGTCTATATCCGGGGTAGACAATGTCTATACATCGCGTATGAAACATCTATCGATAGTCTTAAACGATATATGCTTTTCCTGCATTCATTTAATATCCGATTTGATCGGTCTCAATCGCCGTAATACTTTTAGACGGTTATTCATCCTTTATGATCATAAGTAGAATAAACTTCGTCAACTGCAAGCCCGAAAAAAATCCGGCTGCAAAGATGACCAGCCATAATAGCCCGTTTTGAACAGCCTCACTAAGCGGTGCGTTTAAACCCGCGGCGTTCCGGACACCGAATAAAAATCCTCCCACTGCTCCGATAATGACTCCGGCAATGGACCACCGATTCAATTCTTTCCGGATTTTCATTCTGGTGATCATGTTTTCTTTCTCGGCGATAGACCAGCGGTTCCCCTCATCATTTACGCCTTCCCAAACCCCGGCTTTGTTGACACCCCCCACAGCCTCAAAAACATTTTTGTTTTTCGGATTCCACGGGATGCATACCGTCTGTCCCGTCTCCAAACTCTTTTCGACAGCCTCGTTTATATTCAATATTTTTGTTTTCATATTTTACCTCCAAATATGGTATTAATTAAATCCATGTATAACCTCTTTGTGGTTATATTACCGGACTGGTCTCGAGCTGTCAACTTTTGGTGCCGCGTTGGGAAAATATTATTTCCAATATTCAATATACTGGACGGTTCGAGAACTGGCCAAACTTGAGCTGATCGGATCGGTTGACGGATTAATTAAAAAGAATTCTCCCAGTATTTACCGTTCCTTTCCGGAGAAAAACTGCTTCTGATGTACTTGGTCCACTATATGATCATGCGGGCTATTCGGTAAATCCGGTGTTTCCGGACCATATAAAATCCGGATACCGAAAGTTTATCAGGCATTTAGACGGCAATAGAGCGGCGGGATATGATCCGGATTATCTCTACCATATGAGTCTGGAGAACGGGAAGCTCGGAAAAACCCGGACTCGTCACGTAAAGCCTTTTTTACAAAATTGACCACGGCTATGGAGAGCCCGATTCCGCCGGATCTTTTTTTTGTTGATTTTCCTGGACCGGAAACTGACAGGTTAATTGAAGATGGGAAAATAGCCGCTGTGGATCACCTGCTAAAACAGTTTGCTCCCGCGGTTTATGCCGCGTTACCACCCAGGCTTTCGCTTCTTTTCCGGTTTTCGGATCAGGAATAGTCCCCATGTATCCAAAATCAACCTGAGCATAATCACCGGTTTTGTCTCTATCCGGAACACCGGGGACTCCCGTTTCTCTCGGTATTCATGAAACAATTCATCCCAGTGTTCAATAGGTCGGCTGCTGGATATGATCATCGCATCCCGTTCATACCGCTCCGAGATAATTTCATGATAATGTTCAGAAATTGCTTATTGAAATCAGTCAGTCCCCAATCGTCCAGGATAAGCTGATGAGGTTTGATAAACATATCCATCCGTTTTGCATAGCTGCCGTCAGGCTTACTTTTCTATGTCCGCATTTTTTTACCTGGGCAACTAGTCCGAAAATTGGACGGACCCGCGCTTCCAAGCTGAAGATATCGGTTCGATTCCGATCGGGAGCTTTTATTATGCCTATTCATAAGGCAGCTCCCTGCTGTTGTTTCGCACAAAAAGAACCGAGGAA
>CAYLLE010000205.1:0-3544 GCA_964384485.1 uncultured Spirochaetales bacterium
TGAAATTATGGCCTTTTCTTAATCACAAAAGGAGTTGACCGGGATTTGCTGGTTGAACGTTGTCAAGACTCGATTAAAATGTCCCCTGTTGGGCAGTAACAGCTTTTGAGGGTTTCTGAATTTATCCGCGGATTATGATTGCCGGTTTCCCCGGGACGGTTTTTCTTGGTACACAGACAAGGCAAAATTTACCGCCTCCTTATAGGACATGGAGATTCCGCGGTTCCAATCAATTGTGTTTTTTCGGCACTCAGAAAAAACATCATTCGGGCAGCAGTCAATATTCGGAATTTCTTCATCCAGGGTTTCCAATTTCTTTTCGCAGGCAGGAAAGTATTTGCCTGAAGTTAGACCGGCTATGTGTTCTATCCTGATAATTAAACAGCAGCTGAGTTAAAAAATCTCTGCTCTTCGGCTTTCCGATAACGTTTCGGGCGTATATGACGTTCGGCGAAGCCGAATGTGCCGAAGGCCAAGGAGCGAGAGCGACGCCGCATATACGCCCTGTTAGCTGCTGTATTTTCTGCCGGATCTACCGGAGTAGACCGTTGGAGCCATGAATGGCGGAAACGGTCTCTCTTTAATCTTTATACTCCCTGAAACTTATCAGCAACCCATCAAATGATTTCGGTTGATATTTATGAAAACTCTCTTCATCGACAAATACATAGTCAAAATGAATATCCTTTTGCAGTTGATTGATATCTTCACACCATTGTTTTAATCGTCGCATTTATATTTCTATATTCATTATTTTATCATTAAGTTATTTTTTGATTAATAGACATACCTTAAGGATGCCCCAAATACTCCACCGCCGCGGCGGCGGCCAGCATGGTGCCTTCCATTACCCGGTCCAGCAGGATGTACTCCTTATTACTGTGAGCGGTAGAAAGATCATACCCGATGGGAATTGCCGGAATTTTACCGGCAGGAACAATCCGGGAGGTATCTAGTACGGAGAGAACCCCTTCCCGCTTCGGCTTCCGCCGGTATAGATTGGTGTACGCCCTGGTATATGCCTGAACGATATCCTCTTCCGGATCTACCGAAAATGCTTCTCCCACCAGGGTAAATTCCAGCTCTGCCGATATTCCGGCAGGAAGCGGACGGACCGAAATCAACCTGTCCAGATCATGTTTCACCCGGGAAAAATCGGTATCCGGATTCCAGCGCGCCGTACCCTGAGCCTGAAGCTTCACCGGCATCCGGTTATAGAAGTCACCGTAATGAACCTGACCGACAAACAAACTTTGAGACCCCAGGTCCGGATCCTGGGGTCTGTCAGAAAAGGGACGGGAGGTGAATGCTCTCAGGACATCAAGCGCGGCGGGAAGAAAGACGTCGTCCCGGGGGTTTCGGAAAAGTTCATGGGTTACATCACCCTTTCTTTCAACAGTCAGATCCCAGACGGCCTGCCCCTTGCCCTTAATGATTAATCCGTCTCTAGGACCTTCGAAAACCAGCGCGGCATCACCCTTTATTCCCCGGGAAAGCAGGCCGAGGAGCGCGGAGGAGTCTCCGCGGGGCGCTTCATGAAGCCCGTAAGCCGTCACCAGTAGCTCCCCGGAAAAGTCGGCTTCCTGCCGAAACACCTGAAGGATTTCGAGCATCCCGGACAGGCCGCATTTCATGTCAGCCGACCCCCGGCCGGAAATATATTCCGGAGTCCGTTCCGGCGGCTCATGGGGAACCGAAATATGATCCAGATGACCCGCGAGCTGCAGTGTTTTTCCGGGACATGAACCCTTCAGCCTGGCGATTACCGAGGGGCTCTCGGGGATGGTATCATCCAGGGTAACATCCGCTCCGGCCTCTTCGGCCATCCGGCCGAAACAGAGGGCCGCCTCCCGTTCCTTTCCCGTGGGGCTGGGTATCCGGACTAGTTCCCAGAGCCGGTCAGCCAGCCTGTTCCGGTCTATTTTTTCGATTTGCCGGTACTTCATGCCTCGCTATCCTGCCATGTTTATCGCGTCGGAAAGGCTTTTTTCCACCAGGTCCAGTAGTTCGTCAACATCCTGATCCCGGGCCGTCAGCGCGGGGGCCAGAGCGAACCAATTAGGGTCGATCCGCATGATCAGCCCGTTTTTCAGCGCGGTTTTTTTTAAGGCCTTCCCGAGAGCGGGAAACGGTTTTCCGTCACGGCAGAGTTCGACTCCCTGCAGCAGCCCCTTCCCCCGGACTTCCCGTACCACTCCGTATTCTTCCAGCTTCTTTAATCCCCGGCTCAGCCGGCTGCCTAATACCCGGCACCGTTCCAGCAGGTTTTCTTCGTTTATCGCGGAAATTACCGCGAGACCGGCGGCACATCCCAATGGATGGCCGGCGAAGGTGTGGCCGTGGGCGAACTGCACGTTTTCCTCCGGTTCTCCCCAAAAGGCATCGGCCAAATCCTGCCGGGCTATCATGGCACCTAGCGGTACCGCGCCTCCGGCCGCTCCCTTGCCGCTGCAGATGATATCGGGAATCACACCGTAGGTTTGAGCGGCGAACATGGAGCCGGTCCTGCCGAAGCCGGTGATTATCTCGTCAAATATCAAAAGGACATCGTATTTGTCGCAGATTTCCCGGATGATCCGGTAGTATTCTTCCGTGGGGGTGATTATTCCTCCCGTGTTTCCTATGGGTTCCAGGATGACCGCGGCCACGGTATGGGGATCTTCATTCACAATGATGTCTTCAAACAGCCGGGCGGAAAACCGGTTGCATTCCTCCCAGCTTGAAAACCGGTCCCGGTACCAGGTGGGCGGCGGAACCTTAAGAAATCCTCCCATCTGAGGTTCGAAGGGAGTTTTCCTGGGACCGGTTCCCGACGCGGCCATGGCGCCGAAAGTAGCCCCGTGGTATCCCGAATACCGGCTGATCACCTTGTATTTACCCGGCTTTCCGGTCTGCTTAAAGTACTGCCGCACGAATTTCAGCGCCGATTCCACCGATTCCGAACCGCCGCTGAACGGTTTTATAAAATTCAGATTGCCCGGGGTCACCTCTCCCAGGGCACGGATATAATCCAGGGTCACCCGGGAGATACCGTGAAGGGGAGGCGCAAAGGTGATGGTCTCCATCTGCCGCCGAACCGCCTCCATAACCCGGGGATGCCGGTGCCCTAAGGCGGCGACAAATATACCGCCGATTCCGTCGAAGTACCGTTTGCCTTCGGTATCCCAGTAGTAGAGCCTTTCCGCTTTTTCAAATATAAGCGGATTTTCGACAACTTCTTTAGTCTGTTTATAATCGAGGAAGGTGTTTTTCAGGATTTCGATATACCGGTCAGCCACGCTATACCTCCGCTACGGTGAAGGGTTCGTTCCGGTAGGAACGGTTGATAGCGCTCAGGAAAGCCTTAATGCCGGCATTTCCGATATTAGTATCCACACCGGTTCCCCAAGTCCGATCTCCGCTTTTCGACTGCACCTCTACGTACGCCACAGCTTCCGTTCCAGAGCCGGTACCCAATGCCTGTTCGTGAAAATCCATGATGGAATATCCGGTAATCCCGGCTGTTTCAATGGCTTCCGGGAACGCGTCGTTCGGCCCGTTTCCC
>CAYLLE010000206.1:0-3533 GCA_964384485.1 uncultured Spirochaetales bacterium
TATATCCTTTTTACGTAACTCCTTAAATAATTCTCCCACAAGGTCTTTTTCCGGGCCAAATGAACGAGTACTCCAACTCTCTCCTTTCTTTGGATGAATTACTTTACTAGGCCACCAAGCAAACCCATCATGATGTCTAGATACTGGAACAGCATATTGGATCCCCACTTCAGAGAAAAAATCTGCCCATTCAGCAGGATTCCATTTTTCCGCCTTCCACATTTTGGTAATATCTTCAAAAGTAACATCCTCTCCGTAGTTCTCTAAATGATATTCCCTTGTTGGGCTGCCTTCAATAAGGTAAGAGTTCATATACCATTCAGCATAGGGATTATTTTGAAACCACTTATCCATGTCTACATTACCCAGCTCACCAACCGGTTCTGCAAAAGCGGGTACTGAATAAGGTCCCCAACAAATCAATACACCAAGCTTAGCGTCATGGTACCACTCAGGTACTTCATGTTTTGTTATTGATTCTACAGTTGGAGCAACCAATGGCTCCTCTCTAGGTTCAGTTGTCATAGAAGTATCAGCAACATGATCAACAACTGGTCGTGCCGATGCTTTTTTGTCCTCTTCACCATCCGTTTTTACTTCAGCAGTTCCGCTGGCAGTTACAAATGGTATAGCCAATGCCAGTAATAGCGCAATAAGTACAATTATCTTTTTTCTCATACAATCCTCCCTTTGTAATTAATGATAGAAAAAGTGATCCGAGGCGTCAAGGCGAACAGGGAAAAATGGGGACCTTCAGCCCTAAATCAGCAGAAATCGCCACTCTGGAGCAACCCGGTACTCCTTAGTGAACTCCAAATCCCTTCAAACCGTGTCAATAGACCAAAACAAACCCATAATGACCTGAAAGCACTGGGCAAAAGAACTCACCCCGCCCATGGATCAATGCAGGAGAAAGGATAATTAATTCAGAGAAGCCGGATCAAATCCAGGCGGCGGTCGCCCCTGTTTTACGAGCCTGGTCGGCGCCTTCGGCTGCTGCTAGGCCAGGCATCCCGGATGCTGTAAAATGCATTTTATTTCCTCCGGTTCCTGAATAACAGTGATAACTTTCATTTCCGATTCTCATTTCGAGCTAGTCATTCGCTCTGCTCATTGCTCGCCCATGCAGAGATTGTTGCACGACCCGTTGAATTCACAATCTCATAATGTTACCTTTGAATTAACTTCAATTCTATTGCTAAAGTTTCTTATGTCAAATAGATACAAACGATACGAACCGATGCGAACAATTATCCACACCTTTGATCCTGAAGAAGTTTTTCCGAATGGGACTTTTAAACGGTTTTTAGTGAACAATATTGATCAGTTGGATTTACCAGGGTTTACGCTGTCAGAAGAAGATAATAGAGATGAAACCCCTTTTGATCCCCGAGCCCTTCTTGGAATAATTGTTTATAGTTATTGCAATAGTTGTTTCTCAGCATGAAAAATGGAAAAGAATTGCAACTATCAGACGACGAAGGACTACCGGGAGATGCTTGCCAACCCGGAAGTGGATGCGGTCTACTGTGCCGTGTCTGCCCCACCACCTGCACGAAGAGATGTACATCGACATCATTAAATCGGAAAAGCACCTTTTCGGGGAGAAGCCCTTCGGTATCGATAAAAAAAGCGAACAAGGCGATTCTGAAAGCCGCCGCAGCGCCCCGGGATGTATTCGCCCGCTGCGTTTCCCAGTACTACTTTGTCCCCGGGTCCAGCGGATCGGCCGCCTTATCGAAAAAGGGTTTTTAAAAAAATGGAAAATTCCTCCTTGCATTCTGACAGCAGATCGTGTATACTGCTAATAACTTAAACGTTTAAGTTATTGTTTGAAGGACCACTTTCTTAAGCATGGAGAAAGTGATGCCGGGAAACAGCTGCACGCATCGGTAAACAAGGTATCTAAAAACGAAATATGGCAACCATAAAAGATATTGCGAAAAAAGCGGATGTATCTATCGCGGCAGTCTCATACGCTTTAAACGGCAAACCGGGGATTAGTGCGGAGACACGGGAAAAGATTCTCGCTATTGCCGACCAAATCGGGTTTGTTCCCAACTCCCTAGCGCGCGGCCTGCAGTTGAAGCGTACAAATATCATAGGTCTGGTTGTTCCCAATATTGAAAGCATCTACACGGCCACGCTGGTCAAAACATTGGAGGAAAATGCCCGGGGGAACGGTTTTTATCTGCTTATTGGTTCAACAAACAATAATCCCCACGCCGAACGGGAGATTATCGAGAGGTTTATCAAAAAAAATGTCGACTCCTTCATCATACTTCCCGGGAACTACGCGGCTCTGCCGGTGTATCGGCAAATTGTTGACGAAATCCTGACCAGGCAAACACCGGTCATATTACTCGGGTACGGATTTACCGGAATAGGCGCCCATGTTATTAAAATCGATTTGTATTCGATACAGTACGAAATAACACAATATCTGTGCCAAACAGGCCACTCATCCATAGTCTTTGTAAGCGGGCCTCTTCATCATGTGTATACCTCCGAACGCTGCAGAGGCTTTCGGGATGGAGTACGGGATTGGGGGAAAACAGAGGAAGCCCGCTCGCTTTCAAGACGATCACTGTCAAGCCGATCTCTACCGGAACGCCCAATCGCGGCCTGCTCTCTTTCAAACCGTTCTGTTTCAGGACGACACTTGGTCTGCGGTGAAAAATACTCCTTTGAAGAGGGTTATACGGCTGTTTTGGAATATCTAAATAAAGACGGACTGCCGGACGCGTTTATGGCCATTAATGATACCGTCGCATACGGTATAATAGAGGCGCTGTCCGAAACCGGAATCAACGTGCCCGGAGACGTATCCGTGACCGGTTTTGACGGACTTCCGCTTCCGGTCCCCTATCCCGGATACAGACTGACAACGGCCGGTATTCCCGTCGACCTGTTGTCCCTTTCGTGCATGAACACCCTCGCGCAGGAAATGAAAAACAAGGAATTCCCGCCGGTACATATTAAAATTAAACCGGATTTAATTCGCGGGAATACAGTACGAATAAGGAACAGTAAAGGAGTAGCAGATGAACATTCCTGATGTCATGAAAACCGTTTATTGTAAATCGCCTTTTCAGTTTGATATTCGGGAAGTACCAGTGAAAAAACCCGGTCCCGGGGAGGTGCTTATACAGGTCGAAACCTGCGGAATATGCGGGACCGACCTCCACACCGCGGCGAACGCGGCGCCCGACTGGCAGCCCTTCGGCCACGAGGTATCGGGGACCGTTATCAAAACTGGCGCCGGTGTTGCCCACGCGGCCGCCGGCGAAAGGGTCGTTCTCGAAAGCGGAACCTTTGACAGATACAGCAGAACTTCCCGAAACGGCCGGGTGGACCTGGACAACAAAGGTCCGAATTTCTGGATGAAAGGCCCCATGGGGTTTTCGGAATACATGACGGTACCCGAGGAAACTGTCGTCTCTTCCGGAGACCTTTCTTTTGAAGAGGGAGCGCTGATCGAGCCCCTCGGAGTGGCCCTCGATCTGGTGTATACCGCCGGCATCGAGCTGAAT
>CAYLLE010000207.1:0-3528 GCA_964384485.1 uncultured Spirochaetales bacterium
AGTACCGGCAGCCGAAACAGGCGTATTGGAAGGTGCGGGATATTTTCCGGAGGTAACCGGACGTTCTCTTGTCGACCCCCTGGGGCGGGAATTGTCGTGATTTTCCGTTAGTGCTTCGAACAGTGGACAAAAATCACTGTAAATCCTTATATCGTGACAATTTATCCTGGAATTTAGCCCCGCTTCCGGCTCAATTGCTCATATTTCCTTTTCTAAAAAGTATTTATCTTGGTAATTTGTCCACGATTCGTGTCATTGATATTTTCCGTACACAAAACTTTCCGCCAGAGGCTCTCCAAGGTCAATACCCGCTTCCCGGATATCGAAATACCGGCAGGCCGGCATTGTCAGATATTCGCCGTTAAAAACGGGAGCAATGGTGAAATGGGGCCGTATGGGAGCGGGCGGACCGGAGAAGGGCCGCCAGGTTTTTCCGCCGTCTCCGCTGACTTTACTTTCGGACTGCCCTCCGTGGGTTTCACTGGCGTCTTCCGCGTCCGCCCACATGATGATGATCCTTCCGTCGGGAAGCCGTGTCAAGGCGGGAAACTGATGGAACCCCCACCGGGATTCGTCCGGCGCGGATTTTGATATAAGGCTAGGTTCATCCAGCTGGACAGTTCTTTGTTTCATTGGGTTATTTTATAGGAGGAGGGACGGTACTTGAAGGACCCAATCCCGGGTAGAGCGGGATTGGGTTCGCGGAATTTCTTTATCGGGTTGGTGCAGCGGTAGCGCCTGAATTGGTATATTGTTGTAGATTTTTTGATGCTCCAGAAGGATGCAGCTCCGGCCTGGTCATTGCATAATATACTTTTACCGCCTTGGGTGTAATAAAATCCTCATCGTTTGTAACTTCTGCTACAAAGCCCACCGTTTCTGGGGTAATTGAATCCGAAAATGAGTGGCTGTTCACTTCATTATCATTAATGTAGAAGAAGTATCCCGATCCTGATTTTAATATTTTAAGAGTATTTGAACTGGTCGTCCCGGTACGGATATCGTTGCTAAATGTTGAATCTATAGGATTTGGTGTCCAATTCCCGCCTTCAAGTTCCCAGACAGTATAATACCCATTAGCATTGATCATAAAAAGACAATAGTTGCTTGAGTCTTCATATCGGAATACGATACCGAACAAACCATCAGAATCTCCAGAAGTTTTCCTGACATCGACAACTACCGGATCGGATGAAGTAAGGTCGGTATTATTGAAAGATCTGTAATGTACCAATCCTTTATCTACATTATTACCTGTTATAAAAAGGTACTCATCGTTACCATCGGTAATATTCCAGTAGGGCATAGTCCAGCCCTCTGCCGCCGTACTTAAACTGCTTTCCGTAGAGCTGGAATCAACTGCTGAAACTTTATAAAAATAATGCGCACCCCTCGATATTGAGGTATCAGCAGAGGATATCATGTCTAAAGTGCTATTGTATGTTCCGTCGACATAACCAAGGTAGGTATAAGAACCATCAGATGTTTCAGAACGGTATATGTTATACGAATTGGCCGTGCTTACAGAATCCCAGCCGATCAAAACACCGTCGTAGTACTGTCCCTGGCTTGCGGTAACATTTCCAGGTGTACTGAGGAGCGAATAAACCACCGAGGCCCAGTTAGAGGCATCCGAAATCACTTCCGCGTCATCTTTATATGCCACCACAAAGTAGTAATAGGTGGTGCCTTCGGTAAAATCATAGGTATCCACATAGCTTTCGGCGTTCGCGTCGGCCAGGCCGATTACGGTGCTGGTATCAAAAGATTCTTCAGTATTATAAAAGATTCCGAACCCTTCTTCGTTATCGGAGTTGTCCGTCCAGGACAGCTCAATGTCTCCGTCACTGTTTACTGCGGCGGTCAGATTGGATGGCGCGGCAATGTCAGCCGATCCGGTGGCGGTGACCTTTCCCACGACATATACTGTGACGGCTTCGGAATCACCTTTGTTACCTTCCTCATCAAATGCCGTGACCCGGAGGTTGTATTCACCCGAAACGAGTTCTTTACAGTTCCAGTCAAATTCATAAGGAGCAGATTCGTCATCTCCCACCCATTCACCGTCCACATAAAAACTCACTTTCAGAACGGCGATGTTGTCCGAAGCATCAGCGGTGATTTTTGCGACATCATAGATTGTTGACCCGTGGATAGGCGCGGTGATTTCCGCTGTGGGCGGTTCGGTATCCCCTTTCGGAAACAGAATATCACACCCTGTGACAAGTACAGCCAGACAGATTAAACCAACAAGGGGAGTAATTTTAACCAATTTCATTCTTATCATACCTCCTTAATTATTTTACAGATGAAAGCTCAGTCCGAATTTCACGTAGCTGAAATCTTCCGACCAGCTCTCCGGACTGAGATCACCTTCCAAATATCTGAATTTATTGCTCCGCAGGGCACGGACATAGGAAATATCGATCTTCGGTGAACCCGGGAGTTTAAAAATTTCTTCAAAGAAAAGAAGGATAAAGGAAGCACCAACTTCGAGTTCCCGGTATTCCAGAGTGATCCGGGCATCATAGCTGCTTGTATATAGATCAAAATCGGTAGTACCGGAGGCGTCATACGGATACCACCAGGTATTCTCGACTGCTGTACCTCCAATATAAGATGAATACCGGTAAGCACCGAAAGCGGATATTCTGGTAGTGATGAAAGGCACGATGCCCCCGATTCTTGAATCGATGTTCATGCTCTGTCCGGTTCCGTCAATCTGATAGTAGATGCGCCGGTAGACAAAATCGTAATATGCGGCTTCGTCGTATTGAGGATACTCCTGAAACAGGTCGCTGGAATAGGTATCCGTGGCGTAGGGGCTGTAGTTGACGCCGGCTTCTATAGAAAAACCGGCAAACTCCAGGGACAGATCAATTCCTGCTCCTAAATCAAGGATCGATTCTGTCTCCTCCGCGTCCAGGAATCCATATGTATCCTGGGGATATCCAATGCCGATGTTCCGTCCGATTCTGTACGTATTGATCTTTCTAATATAGCCGATGCCGTATGGATCAATATTGACAGGTCCCAAGGTGAAGTGTAATTGGGGTTTCAGATAGATACAGGTGGTGTTCCTGCCGATATTCCCGAGGACGATTACTCCCGATTTCTCGTATTCGATCTGCTCCTGAAGAATGTTGTCCTGGGTAAGATAGGCGGAAACGGAGAAAAATTTCAGCGGCATGAGGGTTAGTGAACCGTTTACTCCTACTGTGCCCATGGTGTTCGGGGATATCCCGAAGTTACCTTGAAACAGCTGCTGAGCGGGAAGCAGGGCAGGAAGCAGAATGAAACCGGCTAAACAGATACCAGCCTTTAACGATTTACGGACTTTTCCCATGATAAGCTCCATTAATTTATATAAATGCCGAAGTATTCGGCGCTTAAATACATGATAAAAGGATGTTATGCATCCTTAAATCGTTATAAAGCAAGTATCAAGTCTATGAGTCCGCTTCTGATGCCGGATATGTAAGTATGGAATAGGAATGGGTATTTGTCAATACAAGACGTAAAAACCAA
>CAYLLE010000208.1:0-3527 GCA_964384485.1 uncultured Spirochaetales bacterium
ATCCGAATAGTTCAGACCTTCATTCTTATTCATAATACTCTCTCCTTTTTATATATCGGCCGCGATTAATATCACTCTAAAAGCAAAGCTGAAATAACAGTAATTATCTTCCGGAAAGGTCCTGAATGGTTTTACCGGACACCACCGATTCACCTGATTCTTCAAGATCTTCCGGGAGACTGTTTACATACTTGTCTTTCTGTTTAATCAGCAGCCAGTTCTTTTTTTCATCCTCCGGATCTCTGTTCCGGATCCGGACAAAGGTGTACTTCCCCCGGATCTTTTCTCCCGCGAAGATCACTTCCAGTTTGCCCTGAGCAATTCCCTCTGGAATCGTGATCGTTTTGCCTTTCCGCTTCGTTACGTTCTTGTATTCTCCCCGATCCCAGATGATAACTTCTCCCCCGCCGTATTCCTCCTTGGGAATAACCCCTTCGAATCCGGCATAGGTTAGGGGATGATCTTCCGTTTCAACGGCAAGTCGTTTTTCTTCGGGATTGGAAGAAGGGCCTTTCGGAACAGCCCATGATTTAAGAACTCCCTCTGTCTCCAGCCGGACATCGTAATGCAGTCTGGTGGCGGCGTGTTTCTGGATTACGAAACTTGTGCCGTCACCCAGGCCGGTCGGCTCCGCGGAAGGTTCGGGAGTTTTATTGAACCTGCGCTTTCTACGGTATTCTGACAGGGATTCCCCTGCTTCAACGGCCGAGGATGCGGAAAACGTATCCTGTTCTCCGAGTACTCCGGACAAGGTCTGCTTAAGGTTCAGTACCTCCCGGAAAATGTCTCCGTTCTCCTCCACAAACCGGAGGGTCCGATGGGGCGGATAATGGAACTGTTCCGGATCTCCCGTTTTTGTGACGTTTTCCAGATCCTCCCATGTTACGGGCATGGATACGGAGGGATATTCCCGGGCCCGGAGGGAATAGACGCAGACGGTGGTTTTATGCCGGGTGTTTTGACTCCAGTCGATGAACACCTTTCCTTTCCGGAGAGTTTTTGTCATCTTGCTCACAACTTTGTCCGGGTAGTGCCGTTCCATTACCTGGGCAACGGTTTTCGCGAAAAATTTCGTCTGTTCATAATTCACTTCCGTGTTTAGGGGGATATAAAAATGGATTCCTTTTCCTCCCGAGGTTTTCGGAAAACTCCGGAGACCAAGCCCGGTAAGCATGTCCCGCATGATCAGCGCGATTTCCGCGCACTCCAGTATTCCGGCCGGTTCTCCCGGATCGAGATCAAAGACAATCATGGTGGGCCGGTCGGTGTTTTCCGTGTCTGCCAAAAGGGTGTGGATCTCCAGAGATGCCAGGTTCTGGATCCAGATGAGTGAGGGAAGATCGTTGATTAGACAGTAGTTTTTACTGCCCGGTGATTTGCTTCCTGAAGTTTCCACCCATTCCGGCCGGTAGACCGGACAGTTTTTTTCGTAAAAAAAGTCCTCCTCCACTCCTTCGGGGAACCGTTTTAAGGTTACCGGACGGTTCCGGAGATGGGGCAGAATGCAGGGTCCAATCTGCCGGTAGTAATCAATTACTTCCGCCTTGGTAAATCCGGAAGCAGGGTAAAGTACTTTCTTCAGATTGCTGAGTTTGAGCTCCTTCCCCTCCACCGTTACAACGGTCTCTTCTTTTGCGGCCATCAGGCACTCTTATTCCTTGACTCTTTCAGGCTCCGTTCCAAGGCGGCGACAAGATCAGTGGAAGTTTCCGCTTCCTGTTCCGTTTCTTCTCTTTCTTCCTCTTCTTCCGAAGTCACCGTACCCTGGGATTTAATCTTTTTTTCTAAAAAAGCCGCGATCCGTTCACGGTAGGTATCCCTGTACTTATCGGGGTTGTACTGCCCCTGATTCTTTTCAATCACCGATACAAGGGAGTTTACACCCTTGGTATCTTTTTTGGCTTGAGGTTTTATTTCTTCCGGATCCCGGATTTCCTCCGGAAAGTGCATCATCATCAGGCACAGCAGGCTTCCTTCCGCCCATACCGTCACAAGATGCTCCCTGTTCCGCAGCACGAACTTCGCCACCCCAGCTTTCCGGGTTTCCGCCAGTGTCTTTAGAAGCAGTCCGTAGGCTTTTTCTCCTCCCTTTCTCGGGAGCAGATAATAGGGCCGGTCATACAGGACCGGATCTACTTCAGCCATGTCGATGAATGAATTTATTTCTATTGACTGACTTCGTTCAGGCGCCAGGGATTCATATTCGTCTTCGGTAACGACCACATATTTTCCTTTATCCACCTCATACCCGCTGAAGATATGTTCGGGATGGACAAACTGATTGTCCTTGGGGCAGTACATTCTCCGCTCTAGCCGGGAGTTGTCCTTTTTGTGAAGTAGATTAAACGAAATCCTTCCCGGACTAACCGCCGATACCAGCTCCACCGGAATCGATACAAGAACAAAGCTGAGGGTTCCGGTCCAGATACCCCGTTTAGGCATTATCGGGCCTCCTCTAGTACCACTTCACCGGGAGTCACATCGTTCCTGAGTCCCTTGTATGAACCCTGCTGAATCGTGCTTCCCCTGGGCCATCGCCGGTACTCGATGGACGCTATCAGTTTCGGTTCCACGAATATGATATCCCGTTTGGGAACGGCTTCATCAAAGGGTGAACTGCTCCGGTTCAGCTCGGAGAGTTTTCCTAAAAGGAGCTGGTGATCGTTTGAATTGAACCCCGTTCCGATTCCTCCGAGATATTTAAGCTCCATGTCTTTATTATATGCCCCTATCTGAAGAGATCCGATCCTTCCGGGACTGTTCTTCTCGAGCCGGTACCCGCCGATGATGAACTCACCGGACATCACAATCTTAACCTTCCTCCACTGGGAAGACCGCTTCCCCGGTATGTAGGGGCTGTCGAGATGTTTGCAGACCACTCCTTCCAGTTGATACTGCTTTGCTACCTTTAAGATATCTTCTCCCTTTCCCCGGTAGCTGACCGGGACACGGCAATTCAAATGTTCGATTTTAAGTTCCTCCAGTATCTCGCGTCTTTTCCGGTACGGTTTGTCCATCAAATTTTCGTTACCATAATGGAGGATATCAAAGATGTGGTAATAAACGGGTATGTTTTTTTTCCGGAGCCGTGCACGGCTGCCCGGAAGGTGCATTCTCTGCTGCAGAAGGTGGAAACTCGGTTTCCCCTCTCCATCCAGAGCAATAATTTCTCCATCCAGGACTGCCTTATTATTCAGGCATTCTCCGATATCGGTCAGCTCAGGGTATTTCCCGGTGATATTCCTGAGATTCCGGCTCTCTATCCGGAGGGCTTTACCGTTCCAGTAGGTAATGGCCCGAATCCCGTCCCATTTAAACTCGAATCCGTAGCTTCCCCAGTCCTCCGGGATGGTACCGTGACGGGCAAGCATCGGTTCAATCCGCTCCGGAAGTACCCTGGAGCTGCACTCAGGACATACCGGTCCCGGATTATCTTCCATGCAGCCGACGCACCCCAAGCTGTCGCAGGTATCACACCGTATGCCGTCATGATAAAAAAAATAACCTCCGCAATAGGTACACTGCAG
>CAYLLE010000209.1:0-3470 GCA_964384485.1 uncultured Spirochaetales bacterium
ATGAATTGATGCACATCGACGAGCTCGCTGTACATTACCGGTACAACAACCTGCCCGCCGCCGAACACGAGGTATCCGTAGCGGTAGAACCGTTCGAACAACGCCGCCAGCCGGGCGTCGGTCAAACCCGACGCGGCGAGACCCCCCGCCGCAAGGACAGCGAAAGCGGCAAGATAGGCCCACTGCGGCCGCACCGTTACGCGGTTCCACATCTCCTGTTCACGGTATACGAGAATTCCCACCGCCGCCCCCGCTAACAGCACAACCGGGAAGATCCACGGAGACCTTACGAAGAAGGTCACACCGCCGCCGAACAGCACGAGAAGCGCCGTTGGGATGTCTTTCACCACCTTGCGCCCGATTCTTACGGCGGCAACGAGGATAAACCCGACCGCCATCGGTCCCACGTATCTGAGCACTTCGTCGGAGATATTCCGTTCAGCGAGGAAGCCGTAGAGAAAAGAGAGCGCCGTCATCGCCGAAAGCACCGGAAGCGCCCATACGAGCATCGTAAGAAGCGCGAGTTTCGGCCCCCCCATTTTATACCCGATCGAAACGATCGTCTGGGTACTCGTCGGTCCGGGGAGAATACTGCACAGCGCCATCAGCTCGATCAGCTCCTCCTCGGCAAGATAGCGCCGCTTCGACACCATCCGGTTGAGAAACACGCTGATATGCGACTCAGGGCCTCCGTAGGCGCCGAGGGAGCACACGAGTACGTCTTTGAGAAAACTCGTCCATCGTGTACGGGGGACGCTCCCCGGTTCTCTATCCATGCCGGATCTATCCTAGGTGATACAGTATAGAAGCAGGCGCGCAGAATCAGCCGCCGTTTCACAGGTAAAGTTGAAGATCTCGGACCTGTGATGACCCGACTGGGCCGGACTCAGTACATTCCCGAAATCAAGATAGAGTACTTCTTGATACTTTATATCTTAAGAAGTCCATGCTATCAATATCTCTATTGCAGAAAGAACGCAAAGGTAAAAAGCGTTACTCTTAAAAAAGTGTATAGTGATTTCTAACTGAAAAATCAAACAGCACGATAGAGAGTATATGAAATCATCCTACTCGCTTCAGACCAGACGTGAAGCAACGAACAGCATCTTAAAAGCACTTCTTCCACAGGCAACAAAATGTTCACTAACGGCCATGATTCGGTCAAGATGGAACTTGCCATACCTATCAGCGTATTGATCTTCATATACATTGCAAAAATCCGTAAAATGCTTCTCGAAAATGGTATGAAAGATATTTTGCCGCGGGGAAGATAGCTTCGAACACATATAAGCCTCCCGCGAGTCTCTGGCAAAAATAATCCCGGCCACGAAAAATATCGTTTCCATTGTGTTAATGAATAGAGCCGATATAGATTTAGCCAGACCGTGTAAACTGGATTGGTTTGCTGGAAGGGAATCGTGTATCCACGACATGCTGATCTTTTTCGCTACTGTCGGAGGAATCTTCATCTGCGGGGCTACGGGATTCATCGTGGGTCCGGTCATTCTTACCGTTTTTTGACCCTCCTCGATATCTGCCGTGTGGAAGTGGAACCGCTCTTCAATTGGACAGAACGACGAAAAGGAAAAGCCACTTGCGGCGGAAGCGCGACGCATCGAACATCCGGTACGATTTTAGAATAGAAGTAGAAACGGTATTTGGGAACGTGAAAGACGCTCATGGGACTAATTGGTGCAAGCATCTTCCTCGTATGGATCGTCCCCTCCGAAGACCGCATATGGGTCGCTTTGATTATACTTGGTGTTTATCTTGTCGGTGCCGTGATATTAGCGGTAACCGCTCGAACTCTTCTCCGGAAGCGAAAACCCTTCAAGGATACTATCGGAACACTCAAAAAGGATATCGAATCGTAATGGGCAGACGTGCTAAATTAAAAGAGTTTACAGAGCTCTCCAACCTCGGAAAGAACGTTCACACCCTCGTACGCCGACACAGAGGGTGTTAGAACAACCCGGTCGCAAATGTTATGACAGAGGCTCGTTGACGGAAAAAATATCAGAGGGATCGGATGCAGTCGGATACGATGCGGCGGCGGGATCGACTGTTTTCTTGCTTCACCCCGTTCTTACTCATGCTCCGTCACATTTTATTCGAGAGATCCCTGATCTCCTTACGCAGTGCGGCAATATCCTCTTTCAGGCTTTCGACCGATTGCATGCCGGCGATCTCCGTCTCGTCGCTTTCGGCATCCCTTCCGATGAGAAATGTAGCGATCACCGCGGTCAGATATCCGAAGATTCCGAATCCATAGAGTGCGAGGAGGAACGCGAGAATTCTTCCTCCGACGGTAACCGGCCATGACGCGGAACCTAGAGTCGTCATGATCATTGCCGTCCACCATAATGCATCTCCGAAACTCTCGAAGCCCTCCCCCCCGGCAGATTCCTGTTCGAAGGCATACATTCCTGCCGCCCCTACAAGCGTCATAATAACGGTCAGTATAACGACATATCTGAACCCTCTGCGTCGCATGGTTTTCCGCAGCACTCTCATTCCCCGGTTCAGCGAGGCTACAAGCCGTACAAGCCGTATGCTTCCACGGCCGGCACGCAATAACCGGACAATGCGGAACAACCGGAGGACACGGAACACCCGGAAAGCCGGGATTACAAGCGAAAGTGCCGTAAGCCAGTTCTTCTTCATGAATTGAATCTTTTGAGGCGCAAGAAGGAACCGGACCAGGAAATCGATTATGAAGATCCCCCAGATCACATACACGACGGCATTCAGCACCGGTCCGAGACCAGCTACGAGCTCAAGCACGATTAGGATAAGCCAGAGTATGCCGAGAACCGTAACAGGTAGCTCGAGAAATTCCTCGAACCGATGCAGCCTTTTCATCCGCGCACGATTATTCCGACGCCTGTCTTCTTGATCCATCATATAATATATCTCCTGAGGTATAGTATACAGAAAAAAGACATGAGTATATATTGGCAAAAGAACGACAGTAGAAGATGAAAAATATGATAGGAAAATTAATCGATGAGCACAAGGCCGAAACCGGGAAAATTGACCCTCCCGGATCAGGAAAGCGCACTGGGTTATATTGTAGCACAATTTGCCTGCGTTGCATTGTCGGCATTGGTTAGCTATACACTTTCATTAGTTACCGAAGGAGGCGCCGATGAGCCACTGCCATGCATGCAGGCTGCGATTGACACGTTCGGGAGCGAGGGGTTTCTAGAAACGGGAAGCGAGGAACGATAATGAATCAACAAAAGAAGAAGGAAATGGGTTGGGGCCGCTTCGCGGGAATGATTGCTGTTTCGTCAACGATCATGTTTTTCCTGATGTATCAGCTCATCTTCTCACTTGACCATGCACTGTTCAGTATTACCCGATAGCGGTCAACAACGGCAGGAAGGCCAGCATCAGCAATCCACGCGTTCTGGAACTGGCGGATGGAATAATTAGGACTCAAGTAATCGAGATAGCCGCGATGAAGC
>CAYLLE010000210.1:0-3435 GCA_964384485.1 uncultured Spirochaetales bacterium
TAATAAAACAATTTATAAATTTTAATGCGAATGTGATCACCGGGAATTGCTGTTTACGCGGGATTTTCCTTGATTTTTTTTATTGCCCGTTTTACTGCATCCCGCACCTCATCGTGCTTTTCCTTATCTACCGCTCTGGCGTATAGCCGGCCTAACAGATTTACCCGGTAAAGCGGTTTTACCTGATTAAGGGCTAAAGCAGTTATATCGATTACCGCGTCAGGATCATCCATAATTTCGGTTTCGCCTCCGGCAGTGAGCTGCCGTTCCACCTCTTCAATTACCAGACGCTCCGATTCATTGGAAAGCATATCAAAGTCATACTTATCGCGAAAAGCCATTTCAACCTCCTCGTTTAACGCATCCCGGGGTCATCGGTTAACGATTCAAATTTTGTGTAGCGCGGAATAAATGCTATCTTAACCGTGCCTACTGGACCGTTCCGCTGTTTAGCAATAATAACTTCCGTTTCAATATTGTTCGGCATTTCCCGCTGTTGACCCTCGGTCCCCCGTTCCCGGTGCAGGAAAATAACAACATCCGCGTCCTGTTCGATGGAACCTGATTCCCGTATATTCGCCAGCGTCGGAGCTTTCCCCTCCGAGTCCCGGGTCACCTGAGACAGCGCTACAATGGGGATATCAAGTTCTCTTGCCAGAGCTTTCAAAGAGCGGCTGATTTCCGCTACCTGTTCGTGCCTGGGAAGACTCTGATTCTCCGCTGTTACCAGGGTAATATAATCAATAAAAATGATCTTTACACCATGCTGAGAACGCATCCGCCGGGCGCTGGCCCGTAAATCAAGAAGCTTCATACTCGGAGTGTCGGTAATGTACAAGGGGGCTTCATAAATAAGCCCGGCGGCATCGGTAAGACTCTTAAAATCCGCGGGCCGAATCATGCCGGCCCGGATTTTGGTGGAATCAATTCTGGCTTCACTTGAAACGAGACGCTGCATCAAGGCGAGGCTGGACATTTCCAGAGTAAAAAAACCGGCCGGAATCTTCCGATGCAGCGCGATGTGACCGGCCATAGAGAGGGCCAGCGCTGTTTTCCCGACGGACGGCCGGGCGCCGATCACAATAAATTCTGAATCCTGGAACCCGTTCAAAAGGTTATCCAGCTCATGAAAGCCGCTGGGAATTCCGGTATAGCTGTCTTTCGTTTTATAAAGCCGTTCAATTGCTTCTATGGTTATCGGGATAACCGTACTTGCCTTCTGAATTTCAACGTTGTTCTGATTATCGGTTATTTCGAAAATCCGCCGCTCAGCTTCTTCCATTATAATCCGGGCATCCTTACTGTCATCGTAAGAATCGGAGGTTAAATCGGCGGCGGTCCTTATAAGTCTTCTCCGGAGAGAACATTCCCATACGATCTTGGCATAATATTCGATGTTTGCCGAGGTCGGAACCACATTCGTAAGGGAAGAAACATATCCGGCACCGCCGGCAGCTTCAAGTTCTCCTTGATTTTTCAGCTCGTCAGTCAGGGTGATAAGATCAATTGCCTCTCCGCGGTTATCCAGCGACAGAAATGCTTCGAAGATTTTTCGATGGGCCTCCCGGTAGAAATCATTCCCCCGGAGGATATGGATTATCTTATTCAGACCATCCGGACTTAATAAAATGGCTCCCAGAGTCGCTATCTCCGCGTCTTGGTTATGCGGCGGAATACGATCCGGGAGCTTCTTATTCATGAAACGGGTATTTTCTATCACCCCGAATATTCCTTATTCGTTGTCCTCTTCTTCTGATTCCTCTTCCCGGGTTTCCGGTTCAGGTGCAGATTCAGTCTCCTGTTCGGTTCCGGACTCTTCAGCTTCTTGCTGTTCTTCCTCCACAGAGGCTTCTTGCTGTTCTTCCTCCACAGCGGCTTCTTGAGGTTCCTGCTGCTGTTCCGGTTCGGACTCTTGTTTCTTCGCGGCTTTTTCTTTTGCCTCGGCGGATTCTTTCCCCGCCGGAACAACAGAAACCTTCAGTTCCGCCTGATTCCCTTCATACAGATGAATCGTTACGGTATAGTTACCCACAGTTTTAAGGGTATTATCCGGGATGTCAATCCGTTTCCGTTCAACATTTATATCATTCCTGGCGAGTTCTTCAGAAATAACAGCGCTGGTTACCGCTCCAAACAGCTTACCGTTTTCACCGGCAGGCATCTTCAGTTCCATGGATTCACTTTCAAGCCGTTCCTTCAGACCCATGGCCCGTTTCCGCTTTTCTTCTTTATGCTGTTCTATTGCTTTCTTTTTACCCTCAAGGATTGCCAGATTCTGTTTGTTGAAAAACATAACCAGATCTCTGGGAATGAGAAAATTACGGGCATATCCGTCCTTCACTTCACAAATGTCACCTTCTTCACCCAAATTGGGAAGGTCCTGTTTAAGTATAACTTTCATGTATGGTTAACTCCTTTGCTCCATTCTATATTTAATCCATATTTCAGAAACGCCGAGTAACGGAATACCGGCAATGACTGCAATATTAATTCCAGGTATCAGAATAAGCGCTACCAAACCGAGAACGATCAATATTCTAAACCCCATGGACAGCTCTTTTTTTTTCATCAGATACCATATTATTCCAGCACCCTGCAGGGTAAAGAATAACAATAGTATTAAAGCAGCATTCCAAAATGCGTACTCTATCACTCCCAATTCTCTGATTCGGGATAAAAGTACCAATCCCCATGAAATCAGAAGCGGCCACACCAATTTATCATTGACATGGTACCGTTTGAGATCTGGGGCCTGGACCCCGTTTCCGTAATTAGACCTGGCCGAAAAAAACATTCCAAAGAACCAGTTTATCAACAGATATACCGTATATATAAAGATATAGGTGCTAAAGAACACATTTTTGGTATACGATATCAGCTCTTCGGCTGCAGGCATCGCTATTGCCGTTTCTTCACCGGACGCGGGGTCGGCGAGAATATCCCGCAATGCTTCCACCTGAGTCGTCAGAACAGCGTTTATAACCTCATTGTCCGCGAAATAAAGGACAACCGGCACACTGATCACCCCGACCAAGACAGCAGCAAAGATAAACCGTAACGTCCTGTCAAACTGGCTGAGCCGAACCGTATTTATCAGGTACAATCCGGCCAACAGTGCGGCAGGCAGAAGCAGATCAAGAAGCATCAGGTTTCCTGCCAAAGGATCTCCCAAGGAGCTGCCTGCCTGAATCAGATTGACAATAGTAATGCCTATCAGAATGATTACTGATGAAGACAAAAGAGCATTTTCTCCCCGTCTAACATACAGTATCTGAATCGGTACTAAAAATACTATCAGCAGAAAGCCCAGCTCATAGAGCAGGACCGCGCTGACTGAAAAACCGGCGATTTCCAGCCATTTCCTGCGGATATCCGGATCTTTGAATTGACCGCTAAAGTTCTGGTTCACGCCCTAATTTGCTACGTACGGTAAGA
>CAYLLE010000211.1:0-3427 GCA_964384485.1 uncultured Spirochaetales bacterium
TAATAAAACAATTTATAAATTTTAATGCGAATGTGATCACCGGGAATTGCTGATCATGCGGTTTTATCTGAGTATCTTCTCCCGGCCGCCAAATCTGCCGCAATTCTTCCGGAGACCCAAGCCGCGGCGATGCTGGAACCCCGGGAATGTCCGAGGGGAGTGAGATTCCCCTTCCGGGCTTTTTTGCCGCAACAATCGTACCGGGAAAAGAAAGCCGTATGATCAGAAAGTTTGGTATGTAGATAGTTCTCGCGGTTCCCAGACTAAGGTGGATAATGTCAGGCCGCAGGCCGTTAGGGGAATTACGGAGCCGAGGGGAAGACCTTGCTCTTTCCATGTCTAAGGACCGAACATTCATGTTATCCCTTTCCGGAAGAAAAATATTTGGAAACGGTGAAATTTATTTTGATTATAAAGCAGGAAAATTTTTTCCGCTTTATGAATCCTCCGGTCAGGAGGAGTTAAAAAAGTACTTAAGTACTTCCCTGATTCACGTACCACCGCAGTTCGACATTATCCGGATTCTCCCCTGGAGTGTTCTTCATCTTCCCTATAACGTACAGTTCAATACTATGACAGACCTTGATATCCGTAACCTTAACAAACTATTTGAATCGGAAGACTATACCATTATCGAGGATCTGGCGCTGCTTGGTCATGTACCGCTTGATGGGTGTTACCATTTTTACATTCCTGAAGCATCAGAAAAAAAGGAGATCGCTCTGCGGGTTTTGGACTTTTTATTGAACTCCGGAATTATTTATGAAACTGCTTCTGATGTACTTGGTCCACTATATGATCATGCGGGCTATTCGGTAAATCCGGTGTTTCCGGACCATATAAAATCCGGATACCGAAAGTTTATCAGGCATTTAGACGGCAATAGAGCGGCGGGATATGATCCGGAATATGACGCTTACGATATTCTTTCTTTTAGGGCCGGTCCGGTAGGGGAGGAACTTGCGGCTTTTGCGTTGGGCTGGCGTCATACTCACGCGTTTCCTGATAACTATCTGCTCTACTACAGGGAAAATAACGGAACAGTTTATTCACTTCTGGAAGAAATGGATGTCGAAGCCGAGAAAGTAATCTCATCATCGGCGGGACTAAGATTTACAAAAGCATTGGAGATTGAAGATTATGTAAAGAAATGGATTGCCTGTTATCTCCCTGCTTCATACGCCAATCAGGTGTATTCCTTGTACTGGGGCGGTACAGATGTGATGATGTTACCCGGCGGGCAGCCTGACAGTTACGGTGGTTCCTTCTTCGGCGAAGCTGTCCAGGGATAAACCGTATTCACCCTTGTAAAACGCCTGGATGCGGTTATGAATATTAAAGATCCCGATACTCCGGCGGTATTCCCCGGAAAAACCCTGAGAAGGACAGGACTCCCGCAGCTGTTTCCTGAGTACGCTCAACCGTTCTCCGTGTATTCCCTTTCCCGTGTCTTTAACGGTAATGTGCAGGTCTTTTCCAATTTTCCGGCAGGTAAGGGAGAGTTCACCGTTTCGGCAGTTTTCGAGACCGTGAAAAACCGCGTTTTCCACCAGGGGCTGGATGATCATCTTGATAATATTGATGTTTTTTAGACTGTCCGGCAGATCGATGCTGAAAGTATACCGGCTGCCGAATCGGTTCTTAATAATCGTAAGGTACTCCCGGACAATATCAATTTCATCGATCAGCATCACCGTATAATTTTGTCCCAGGCAGTACCGGAGGATATCAGCCAGGGCGGTAACAATTTCGACAGTTTCGGCAGATCCGTTCTCGAGTCCAACACTCCGGATACACTCCAGGGTGTTGTACATAAAATGGGGATTTATCTGTGCCTGAAGTGCAAGGAGTTCCGATTCGGTTTTGTGAAGTTCCAGGATATGGAGCTGTTTCTGATCCGCCAGGTGCCGTTCTCCCATGTCGTGGATCTTGTCGAGCATGGAGTTTACGTGATGGCTGATGTATCCGATTTCGTTATCAGGAAGTCCGGATATTCGGATTTCCCGGTCCGTACCGTCGATTTGTTTGAGCTGCCCGACAAACTGCTTTAACGGTATGCTGAAAGTCCGGTTGAATTTCTGGGCGATGATTACCATGGTCATGATCAGAACGCCCACCATGAAAAGCGAAAAGAAGATAAACCCGGCCTGTTTTTTCCGGATTTCCCGGAGCGGCAGAAAACTCACCAGACTCGCGTCCAGAACACTCATCCGGCGGCTGTTGACGATGTAGTCGTGTTTCCGTTCGGTCAGTTGTTCCGGATTCATCCCTTCGCCGTCCGGAGGAGATCCGAACAGAAGCAAAGAGCCCCGGGAATCACGGATCGCTATGTAGCCTGACTGAAAAATCCCGACCTGCCGGAAATAACTGTCGATCCTGTTTAAGGAAAAACTGGTCAAACAGTACCCCAGGAGCTGCGCGTTTTCCAGGCTCTTTCCCAGCTCGTATAAAGGCATGACATAACAGAGGTACTGTTCATCATCCAAATTACTCAGAAGGAAATACTTTTCTCCGGGCGGATCTTCACCGGCCAGGTATTTCTGCAGCGGCTCCTTATAATGGATATAAGTGATGCTCGAAGCAGCGTTCCGGAAAATCGAAAGGTCCCGGTTGAACACCGCGATGTCGTCGATAAAGAGATTCGACTCAATGGTCATACCTGCTATCTGATAATAGGAGTCGTTGTACCGGATAAGGTTGGGAATATCCGTTTCCGCGAGACTCTGCTGGACGAACCAGCTGTACCCGATGTTGTAGGCAAATGTTCTCGCCTCCTGAGCCGATTCGATAATGTTCTCGTTAATAAGATTGAGGATTTTGTCGTTCGCTTTTAAAATCTGTTCCTGAATGAAAATATAGTTGTACGTAAAATAGCCGGTCAAAATAATGATGATCAGAAGCAGCGCTCCCATCATGATCCGGAACGGATACTGTCTAAGCTGATTATATTTCCCTCTGCCGCTTTCCATCAGGTATTCCCCTGTCTGTACCGGGCAGGCGGAGTACCTTTAATCCGTTTAAAAAGCTTGTTAAAGTAGTAATATTCGTAACCCAGCCGGGAAGAAATTTCGATGAGACTTAGATCGGTCTCCGCCAGGAGTCTGCACGCCCGGTCTATTTTTTTTTCAATAACATAATCCTGGTACGATTTTCCCATGCTCTTTTTAAAAAGTACACTGCCGTAGTTCGGGTGAAAACTGAACCGTTCGGAAAGTTCCTGCATGGAAACATGCCGGTGGATATTGTCATTGATAAAGGTGATGATTTTTCTGATTCTCCCGTCCATCCGCCAGCCGGCTTCGTCTTCGACGGGCGGCAGGTTCTCCACATTCTGCCGTAGAACGTCAGAGGCCTTTTTGAGAATCTCCTCGGCCCTGGAAAATTTGACGGGCTTTAAACAGTAATCCAGCACCCGGTGCCGCAGAGC
>CAYLLE010000212.1:0-3306 GCA_964384485.1 uncultured Spirochaetales bacterium
GAAATTATATATTATATGAAATTATGGCCATTTATAAATCACATAAGGAGTTGATCGGGAATTGCTGATCTGAGGGGAGAGCTTTCATTTTTGGTTAAAAAAGGTTAAATAAGAGGTATACCGTACAGTACCAGGTTAATTAACTTAAATTAAAACTTGACATCACCGGTTAATGTGGTATACTGATTTAACTTCACCTTAAAAGGAGATCATTTATGAAAAAGATTGGTATTTTATCTCTCTTCTTTCTTATACTCTGTTTTACCCTCTTTGCGGGCGGGACGCAGGAAGAAGGAACTGAAGGCGCAACAGGTGACGAAGAGGTAACCGTGGAGTTTCAGATCTGGGTAACCCCGAACCTGACTATGGAGTACTGGGAAGATTTGGCTGCCCATTTTGAGGAAGAAAATCCTTCCGTTAACGTAAAGCTGGTGCAGGCTACGACCGGTGAATCCACTGCGGACAAGTTCCTCCAGACCAGATTGGCCGCGGGAGATATGCCCGATGTATGTCACGTGTTTACAGAAGAAGTATTTGTAGAAGCCGGCGCTTTCATGCCGCTTCCCATCGATGACAATATCGCAAAGCTTCGTAATCTTGAGGGAATGCTTAAGGGCGGGAAACTCTACACCTACGACTCTATTACCCTGATCCACGGTCTCATCTATTATAATAAAGACATGTTCGCCGATGCGGGAATAACGGAACCGCCGAAAACAGTATCGGAGTTCGAGCAGGTTTGTGAAACCTTGAAGACCGCGGGATACACTCCCATAATGATGGCTGCCGCGGACTGGACAGCGGGATTTGAGCTTTCCATTTTTTCCGCTCCCCTGGTATTTTACAACAACACGAAATGGTACAAAGACCGGAATGAAGGAAACGTATCTTTCCGGGACGAACACTGGATGACCGCCCTTACCAAGTACAAGAACTACATCGATAAGGGATATATTTTCAAGGGCGCCATCGGCACAGATTATCCAACGGCCCAGCAGCTTTTCCTGGACCAAAAAGGGGCAATGTATCCCATGGGGAGCTGGTTTTCCGGTTCTCCCGAAGCGGAAGGGGCTGATTTCGAAATCGGTGTTTTCGCTCCCGCTACGCTGGACGGCGGATCCTACTTGGCTGCTCCGGCTAACCGGACAGGATATGCGGTGAGCGCAGGTACCGAACACCCGGAAGAAGCAATTGCTCTGGCGAAATACATGGCCACCGCTGTGTATCCGGTATCAAAGCGGCTTGCATTAGAAGGGGGCTTCTCCGACTTTCCCAATGCTGATGAGTATATGTACGAAATGAATTCCATTCAGCAGGAGGTGTATGAACTCTTCAAGAACACAGAAGTGATGACCAATAACTACAACCATCCCGTGGGCGCGCCGGCTCCGCAGGGATTTACCGACGCGATGATGAAAGCGGCTCAAAACCTTTTTACCGGCGGAACTCCGGAAAAGAGCGCGGAAATACTTGATTCATTCTGGGATGAGGCGCTGGAAGAATAATCACCAAGTCGGATACATCAGCACCGGCCGGAAACGGCCGGTGTTTTTTCTAAAGGAATCGTATGGCAATTGACAATAACAGAATGAAGCTTGAGCGGATCGGCATGGTCAGTCCGGGGGTGCTCATTTATCTCCTTTTTATGGCGCTCCCCATCATCCTCACCTCCTATTACGGATTTACCGATTGGGACGGGATTAAAAAATCGTTCAATCTAATTGGAGTCAAAAACTTTATACGGGCTTTCTCGAATGATCAGTTTCTCTATACCATTAGGTTTACCCTTTTCTACACATTGGTGGTTACACTGCTGAGTAATGGGCTGGGATTATTATTCGCGATTCTGCTGAACAGAAAACGCGGTCCGGTGAATCTATACCGTGCCGTCCTTTTTCTTCCGCTTTTGATTAGCCCGATAGCCGCCGGGTTTATCTGGAAGGCCCTTTTCAGCTATACCGGGATCGTCAATGTGCTGATCGAAAAGTGGTTCCAGGCTGAACCGGTACTTTTTTTGGGAAACGCGCCCCTCACCAAAACCACCCTAATCGGATTCAGCCTCTGGCAAAATGTGGGATTCTGCATGGTCATATATCTTGCCGGACTGCAGACAATACCGGCAGACCTGTACGATTCCGCGGCGATTGACGGAGCCGGAAGCTGGAAACAGTTCCGGTACCTGACCTTTCCGTTCCTCGCTCCTGCTACTACCACGTGCGTCACATTTATGCTCACGGGCTGCATGCGGGAATATCCCCGGGTACTGGTTTATACCGCCGGAGGGCCGGTGGGGAAAACGGAGACGGTGGCATATCATATCGTAAAGATGGGATTTGATTCCAACAGGCTGGGATACGCGTCCGCAATGGCTGTTCTGCTTCTTATTCTGGCAGCGGCAATATCCATTTTGATTATGCGGTTTTTACGGAAACGGGAGGATTTTTTACTATGAAATTAACTGTAAAACCGAAAGATGTATTCCGACACCTAATACTGATCCTAACCTCAGCGGTGTTTCTGATTCCGGTTTATGTGGCCCTGGTCAACGCGTTTAAACCGGAAAAAGACATTCTGCAGAATCCTTTGGGGCTCCCCATTAAAGAACTTACCCTGGATAATTTGATTTCCTACGGTTTCTCTCCGTACTTCAATGTACTCCAGGGATATTGGACCACCTTGGTGATACTGAGTTTTTCTATCTTCTTTATCATTCTTTGTACATCCATGCTGGCTTACATAATGGTGCGGAGTCAGAAAACCCGGACGTCCAAATTCTTTTATATCCTCCTGCTGGGAGGACTGATAATTCCGCCCCAGGCTATTCTTCTTTCTATTGTACAGATACTGCGGGAGATGGGGATGATGTTTACCTGGCAGGGCCTTATACTCCGGAACATCGGCTGGTATATTCCCTTCGCCAGTTTTGTCTACCTGGGTTACATCAAGACAATTTCCCGGGAGATGGACGATTCGGCGTATATCGATGGGGCGGGGCCGTTCCGGATTTTTTTTAGAATCATTTATCCTCTTGTTAAACCGGCTACCGCCTCGGTAATCATCTTCTGTTTTCTCTGGATTTGGAACGATTTCCTGAATCCCCAGATAATACTGGGTCCAGGTCACGGCTATACTGTTACTACCGGTATTTACCGGGCCATCGGGCAGTACAATACTGCTTGGGACCAAATATTTACCCTGGTTCTGTGGGCATCCATTCCGGTACTGATTATGTACGGCGCCATGCAGAAAAAGTTTATAAGCGGTCTTACAGCGGGTTCTTTAAAAGGATAACCGGAAAAAGGAGGA
>CAYLLE010000213.1:0-3259 GCA_964384485.1 uncultured Spirochaetales bacterium
CCCTGGAAAATTTGACGGGCTTTAAACAGTAATCCAGCACCCGGTGCCGCAGAGCTAGTCGGGATCGATACCAGCCTTTATGAAGCCGCCGAAATTGACGGCGCTTCCCGGCTTCAAAGGATCGTGCATGTGACGCTGCCCAGCATCATGGGAATTGTTGTGGTCATGCTGATCCTGCAAATCGGCCGGATCGTGAACTTCAACTTTCTTCAGGTTTTCCAGCTATACAGCCCGCCGGTATATGAAGTGGGAGACGTGATAGAAACCTATGTCTACCGCATCACCTTTACCCGGCCGCCGGATTTCAGTTTTTCCACTGCCGTGGGTCTATTCAAGGGAGTACTGAACATGATTCTTCTAATCGGGGCGAACCAGCTTGCCAAGCGGCTGGGGTACCGGGGGATTTTTTAAGGGGAAGATATGATGAGACAAAGAAAAACAATGGGTGATTTCTTCTTCTCCGCGGTAATTATACTTTGGGCGCTGATTATTCTGTTCCCTATATACAATCTCATTGTGGTTTCTTTTTCCACCGAACTCGCGGCGATACGGACTCCGGTGCTTCTTTTTCCGAATCCGCCCGTCCTTACCGCCTATGAGACGGTGTTCAGCAACGACATGGTAACAGGCGGACTTTTTATCACTTTTCTGTTGATCATCATAGGCGTTCCCTATACGATGTTCCTCTGCTCGAGTCTGGCATACGGACTGAGCAAGAAACTGCCGGGTGTCGGCTTCGTCGGTTTTATAATCGTAGCGACCCTGTATTTCGGCGGAGGGCTCATTCCGTTTTACCTTCTTATGCGCAATCTGGGACTTATAAACAGCGTGTTCGCCATGATACTGCCCCACGGCGCCACAGTTTTCCATGTCATCATCCTGAGAAATTTCTTTCAGAATATTCCCAAGGACATAGAAGAGTCGGCATATATTGACGGGGCCAAAGATATCCGGGTTTTTGCCCAGATCATCATTCCCATGTCCCTGCCGATTATGGTAACCATCGGCCTGTTTGTGACTGTTCAGTACTGGAATGAATGGTGGCACTGTCTGCTATTTATTAACTCATCCAACAAGTTGTCCCTCCAGTATGTTCTCCGGAGTATTCTAATTGAGGTGAATCAGGTGCGGCAGAGCGTTCCGGAGGATATTGATTTATCAAAGATCTATAACGAAGGGGTAAAGGCGGCAGTAGTGATCATCACTACACTGCCGGTGGCAGTGGTGTATCCCTTTCTGCAGAAATATTTCGTGCGCGGCTTAAGCAGCGGCGCTTTGAAGTTTTAGTTTAAGAAAGAAATCATACCGGAGTAACCGGATGATAAATATTAATAGGAGGAGTTATATGAAACGTTTAGGATTACTGTTCCTTTTACTGTTCTTTTCGGCGGGCATGATTTTTGCCGGAGGCGAACAGGAAGGGGAGGGCAGCGAAGGCGCGAAACATCTGACCATCAGTGTAAGTAACCGGAATGCCAACAAAGACTACGAGAACGACCTTACCTACCAGTGGGTAAAGGAAGAATTCAATGTGGATTTCGAATTTTACGGCGTGAGCCAGGCGGACTGGCAGGAGAAGCTGCAGATTTGGGTCGCGTCCGGGGACATGCCCGATGTGATGGTGTGGGATTTCAAGTATCACCACATGCCCCAGTACAACGACTGGGTCGAAATGGGCGCGCTCCGTGCTCTCCCGGATGATTTGAGTGATTATCCAAACCTGGTGGAAGGGGTTTTAGATAATATGCTAACCGACGATTATCTTATGATCGACGGAAAACGGTACGCTATCCCTCATAACCGGAGCTCCGCGTTTGTTCCCGGGGGTGATTTCGAATACGTATGGGAGGCCGCCCATACCTGCTACCGGAGAGACTGGGCGAAAAAACTCGGCCTTTACAAGGAAAACGATATTTACACCTGGGAAGAAGCAATGGATATGACCAAAGCCTTCATCGAGCAGGACCCCGGCAACAACGGCAAGGGAAAAACCATCGGATACGTTATGGCAGGTTATGGATTCACTCAGGGTTTTACCGGAATCCTTCAAAACTTCAGCGACTACCCAGGCTACCGGGAAGGATATGTCCTAAAAGACGGTGAATACGTCTGGGCGGCAAGTCTCCCCGGAATGATCGACGGGCTTAAAGCGTTCCGCCGTATCGTAGACGAAGGTATCCTCTGGAGCGATCAACCCGCGGCGAAAGGTTCCGTTGGGATGGACCGGTACTACGCCGGGGAAGCCGGGATGTCTATGATCTATTACAGCAAAGGTCAAATCGCGAAAGACCGGCTCACCATGATGGAACTGCATGACATGTCCGTGGAAGAGGTGCGTGACGCTCTCGCGCCTATGCATATCGAGCGGGAAAACGGCAGTCTCTTCGCGCTTCCTCTGGATGACTACTGGAGCATTTCGATCTTCAGCAAGAAGATGAGTGACGAAAAGATGGACCGGTGGCTTCAGATGTCCGATTGGCTCTCTACTACGGAAGGTTACCTAAACTACTACTACGGACCTGAAGGAAAAGGCTGGGAGTTCGATGACAACGGCGAGCTGAATGTTCTTTGGGAATTGAACGAGGAAGGTACCGGGTATGTCACCCCTGAATGGAACGTCCAGGGATGGACCGAAGGATGGTCCCGGAGATGGGTCGATGCCTACTCCCTGATTCCCTCAACCGATCCCAGGCTCGAAGCAACCAAGACTAACGATGATTCGGCAGCGTTCCTTGAGCAGTACGACGGCAGAATTTACGGTTACACCGAACCGGATCCATACGTGAAGTTTTTTACCGGACCTAACTTTAACAAATACGGCAACTTTTTCAATGAAATCCATGAAGCGGCGGTGACGCTGGTATACAGCGACACCCCGATTGATCAATTTGAAGCGGAATGGAACAAGTTTGTGGAAAGCAAAATGCCTCAGGTCCAGCTTGTTCTTGACGAGTTGAATGACGGTCTGGAGTAACAACAAGTAACGACAGCAAAGACCGCATACTGAGTTCGGGCTGCCTGTAAAATGACAGGCAGCCCTTTTTTTATACCGTCCCGGTTAATGGATCTGATGCCTGTACCGCGCAATTTCCGGGTTAGAAATTAAAAAACCCCCGCTATGCGGGGGAATACAGAATTAAAAGGAGGCAAATATGAAAGAAAAAACAAAAAATGATGTACAAGGTTGCGCTTGTATGGTTGTGGTACTAATATTCTAACCTATTAACCCCAATTTGTAAAGCTAAAAAATTCATAAACA
>CAYLLE010000214.1:0-3244 GCA_964384485.1 uncultured Spirochaetales bacterium
GTTTGAAGATACTCCCGGTAAAATCTAATCATCGATTCTCTGTGCCAAGAACAATCATTCATCAATTTTCCTCCTTAAATCTCGTCTGCCAGCCGGTTCTTTAGATCCAGTCTGGCATAATAGAACCTTGATTTAACCGTGCCTTCGGGAATACCAAGCCGTTCGGCCATCTCCTGCATGGTCAAATCTTCCTCAAGGAAGAGTGATATAATTTCTTTTTTACTTTCAGGAAGCTGCTTTACCGTTTCCTGCACCGTCCTGCATATTTCCCGCCGGAAAAGCAGATAATCCGGTTCCGCGGCTTCACCTTCCGGAAGACCGGAAAAATCCTCTACCCTCCTGCGGACTGAAGCGGCTTCGCTTTTTCCTTCCCTCGACCTGAGCCAGTCAAGGGCTGTATTAACGGCAATCCTTCTGATCCACGCGCCGCCGGGCCCCCGTCCGTCCCACTGATCACACCGGTTCCATACTTTAACAAAGGCTTCGGTACAGAGTTCCCGGGCGGTATCAGGATTCCGTGTTATCCGGATGATTGCCCGGTACATAGCGGTTTTGTGGCGCTGATAGAGGAGGTCGAAGGCTTTTTCATTTTTTCCTGCTACGGCTTCCAGCAGTTGTTCATCACTCTTCATCTACGCCTCTATGACGGAAAACCGATGGGAAAGTTCAAGCTTTCTCACATAAAACGTACATTATTTTTTGAAGCATAAACTGAAGCTGTTCAGAACAATCCGGAGGTCAGCAGGAAAACAGCCAAACCGTGGGTAAGGACAGCAGGGATCAGGCCGAACCGGGACCGTACCAGACCGGCAAGGCATCCTTCCCAGAGGGCAAAAATCAGAATGCTTATCCCAACGTTCGTTACATTATAGGCAAGAAAAATGTGACCGAATGAGAAAAATACTCCCGATAGAAGCCCCGCGAAGACAGGCTTCATGTTTTCCTTGCCGGTAAGCCAGCCGTACAGATATCCCCGAAACAGAATCTCCTCGTATAAATTCCCGAACAGGGCCATGTATAATACAGCCGGTATAAGCCGTGCAGAAACAGCTCCGCCTCTTTCCGCCATGGGTACACCGGTAAGGTATATCAGAATCACCGGGAGTGCAGCTATTACAGCCCCGGTTATTCCGGCAATTATTCCGAGCCACCGGCTGCCTTCGAACCACGTAATCCGCTTCGCGAGCTCCGGAGAAATGAACTGCATCAGGAATACAAAAAACACGCAGCTCGCTCCGATAATCGTCAGAATAACAGGATCAGGGATAAATCTGATCCAGAGGAATCCTTCATTTCCGATGCTCCATAGCCCCAGGGGCGTCATGGCATCCCGGGTGAAAATGAAAATGAAGATAAATATCAGCAGATGAAACAGCGGATGGGCTTTCCGCAGGAATAAAAACAGGGCAGCTCCGAGCACCAAGCCCGGTGTAATTGTCAGAAAATAATCCAGGATCAGCATGATTATTTATAGCTTGACCAAAATTTTATTTCAACTAGGCGAGAAGGTATTTGGAAGCTGCCGCAGTTCAGTCAGACGTTTCTTCCTGTCCCAGAGGAGGTAAAGAACGGTGACCAGAGATGCCAGAGTATCCGCGACGGGAAAGGAAATCCAGACGCCCTTCAGCCCGAAGAAGAGGGGAAACAGGAGGATAAACGGAATCAGAAAAATCACCTGACGGGAAAGTCCCAGGAACATGGCGGGTATCGCTTTTCCGATGGCCAGAAAGTACATGGTGCCGACAATTTGGAGTCCGAACAGGGGAAGCGCGATAATGATAATACGAAGCGCCGGCCTGCCGATTGCCTTAAGTGCTTTGTCGGGACTGAAAAGATTCAGAAAGAAACCCGGAAAAAACATCAAGAGGAGAAACGAAAACACCGCAATGATGGAGCTGTAGAAGATCGCCTTTTTTAACACCTCACTCACCCGTTCAGATTTTCCCGACCCGTAATTATATCCGACACTGGGCTGCAGTCTCTGACTGATTCCCAACAAAGGCATAAGCAGAAACGCCATTAACCGGTTTACAACACCGAAGGCGGCGATGTGAATGGAACTTCCGTAGTACCGAAGGGAGTTGTTCACGATGATTGCCAAAATACTGACCCCGATCTGCCGGACAAATACCGGAAAACCAAGTTTGAATATTTCACCCTGAATAGAGAAAGCAGGCTTAAAATGTTTCAGCCTGATTTTAAGAGCGCTCCTCCCGGACAGATAAAAACCGATGACAAAGAGGAAGGAGAGAAACTGGGCGATTACCGTCGCGAGGGCCGCTCCCTGAATGCCCATTTTGAATCCAAAAATAAAAACCGGATCCAGTATGATATTCGATCCCACACCCACAATCATTACAATCATGGCGGTTTTCGCTTTACCTTCGGCTCTTATCAGATTGTTCGAAGTCATGGCCAGGGTGATAAAAACAGTTCCGTAAAGGACGGTAGAAAGATATTCCTTTGCGTAGGGAAAGATATCATCGGTCGTGCCCAGGATCCGGAGAATAGGATCAAGAAAAATCAGCCCGAGCACCATCATTAGTAAGCCGCAGAGCACTGCCAGAAACAGGGCGTTTCCGCCGGTCCGGTAAGCCCGTTCCCGGTTTCCAGCGCCCAGGTTCCGGGAAATAATGGAAGCGCTTCCCATACCCACATACATGGCCACGCCCATGACGAACATCTGCACCGGAAAAGCGATGGTAAGCCCTCCGATGGCAAGGGTTCCCACACCCCGACCCACAAAAATGGTGTCCACCAGGTTGTACAGGGCGTTCACCATCATGGCAACCATGGCGGGTATTGAGAGTCTCGCTAACAGCTTACCAATAGGCTCTTCACCCAGGAATTTGTCAGAATACTGCATCCTGGGAATGTACCCAAATCAGGCGGACAGGTCAATATCCTCTTCCCGGCTGCCGGCTGGTGGACTCTTCATTTTATACCTTTAGTCAGTAGAAAGAGGAATAGAAACGTTTTAATACTTTGATGAACTCTTTATAATCCTCTTCAGCTGTTTCTAAGAACTTTTTGATGCGGGTGAAGCGGATATCGATATACTCGTGGGCGAGTACATTTCTCAATGTTGTATTTCTTGCCAAAGCATCAATATTGTTGTCTTGGAAACCGGGCATAGTTTTAAGCCGTTCAATAGATTCTCGGTAGGTTTGCGGAATATGTTGCTTTTTCGACGCTACGATAATTTTGGCCGCGTCTATGGAAGTATTTACCAGGTTTTCTATCC
>CAYLLE010000215.1:0-3208 GCA_964384485.1 uncultured Spirochaetales bacterium
GATTGATTCACCGGCCGGGAGGAGCACCGTAACAAGCAGCCCGCGGGGTTCATTAACCGCCACTGGATTCTGCGATCTTCCTGGCGATGGACAGACCCTGCCTAAACCGGGCAGGGGATTTTTTTCCGAACCCTCCTTCAACTTTTCAGATTAATTTAAGATCCGGACTCTATAATTATATTTACAGAACTACATTATTATAAGAGGAGTACATAATGAAACGAATCTATGCGGTATTTGCCGTACTCACTGTAATACTTGCTGCCCTATTTGTTTCCTGCGGCGGAGGTATGTTGGAGGCCGGATTTGCGCGGTTGGAATTCCAAAACAATACCGATACAACGATCAATCAGGTAGAGATGGACGGTGAAAGGATCTATAACTCATCGAATGGAATTGCTCCCGGAGCAAGTTATGATAAGGTTCTTGAACTCGCGGTAGGCGGTTCGTATACTTTTACCGCAAAAAGCGGAGAAGAAACAATATCAACCACGACAGAAAAGATTGAAATAAACACCAGCAGCGCGACATCGATTTCCTTTGGAAGCAGCACTACCGTTGACGATGTGGAATACGCGGAAATAACGCTTACGAATAATACATCATTGACCCTTATTTATGTCGTTTTTTGGGACAGTACCCAGGATCCGAATATTGACTCTCCCCTGTATACCTATTCTATTACTGACGGACTTCCTATGCTCGGATTTAAACCGGGGGATACCGTTACAATTGATGTCCGCAACGCAAACGGAACCTACACTGTAGGTATCGCGGATAATAACGACGGCGATTATATCGTGCAGTCGGATAAAGTTGACCTGAGTCCCGATACTCCCGTTACCTATTCAATCGACGAAGAATAATCAAAGAGATTTGGAGGAAACATGAAAAACTTAGTAAAATTAACCGTCATATCGATTTTTATATTTGCGGTTTTATTATCCTGTGGAAACCCGATTACGGGCATGTGGATCGAAGATACGGCAGATGGGAGTACGGAAGGATACTGGATAAATTTTGGTGATGAAAACAGTTTCGAGTATATCGTGTTGAGCGGTCAGCACAATATCCAGGTCTTTTATATCGGTACATACGAAATTAATTCCAAAGAAAAAACCATTACCCTTACCGCCGAAGAAGAAACAGACGGTTCACAAAACGGATCGGTCTATAATTGGACTGCATCCACATGGACCCAAACCGTTACCTACGCGACGGAAGGGGATAACCTCATCCTTACCCTGGATGATGGAACGACCATTACATTAAAAACCCGGGAACAATCGGTGGAACTGCAGCGCTCAATTGCTTCCGTGAAATAGCATAACCGGATATATCAGGATATTACAGGCTGTCCCATTGCCGGGGCAGCCTATTTTTTTACTCGGAAGTTGATATTTGCGTCGACTCAATAAAATTAATCATTTATAATAAAACCTATACGGTGGAACTGATCATTTCAACGGAAGTCGGCGGTTATTTCACCGAACGGCATTGGTATGAAAACAGCAAATCCCAGTAAACTCCTTTTGTGATTAAGAAAAAGCTATAATTTCATATAATATATAAATTTAGATCGGGTTGACCGGGAATTGCCGTATATTTTTTTCGCGGAGAAACGGCAATTCCCGGCAGGAAAATCATTGACACATAGTTATACTATAGTTATACTTCATGGTATGAAAACAGCTATATCAATTCCAGACAATTTGTTCACAGCTGCAGAAATCACAGCAAAACAATTGGGCCTGGCAAGGAGCCAGTTGTATGTAAGAGCTATAAAAGAGTTTATCGAGCATCATAATAGAGATAAAATAACTGAAAAACTTAATATGCTGTATACAACTGAAGCAGCCGAGAATGAACTCCTTGATGGAGGCATTGAATCAATGAGAGATGTCACAAAGAATGACACGTGGTGAAATCTGGTGGGCAGATCTCGGAATACCATATGGAAGTGAACAGGGATTTAAACGACCTGTTGTCGTTATCCAAGATAATTCGTTCAACAGAAGTAAAATTCAAACGATTATAGTAGCTTCCATCACTACAAACTTACATATTTTAGAGGCGCCTGGAAATGTTTTAATTGAAAAAGAGAAGTCAGGATTATCAAAAAATGGCGTAGTAAATGTTTCACAGATTTCAACAATAGATAAACGAAGGCTCATTGATAAAGTATGTGTCCTATCCCAGAGTACTATGGCAGAAATTGATTATGGTTTGAAATTAGTGCTTAATATCCAATAAGTTTCAGGTGCGGCACCAAGCAATGCGGCTATACCCGGGTAGGTATCGTTTCAGCATCACGGTACCAACGTCGAGGATAACTATGGATACACAGTGAATGTATTTCACCGCATAAAGGACATGGCGCTTGCTTGAAGCGGTAATGTAATTTTTTTATAAATTCGTTTAAACTATTTTTAACTGTACTCTATTCACAGTTAGGGATGCCCGTTAACCTGCGCAAACAGGGGGCACCCCGTTTTTCTTCGGGTCAGACGAGGGCTGGTCATTCGCTTTGCTCATTCCTCGCCTATGAGACCGGGGAGGAAAACCTCCTGTCAGTCTACGGAACCTAGTATCGGCAAGTTTGCATTAATTCAGGAAACTTCGCCTGGCGGGGAACAACTTGCCTTTCTCAACTGCTGAAAACTTTTTTTTTCGCTTCTTCGATCATCGCGATAATATTTTCCTCAGAGGTTTCTCTACCAACCTGATCTCCAGTTCCTATAATTAATTGTGTTTGAAAAGCTTGCTTCGTTGGTTCCGGATAAAATTACCATGGAAATTGACTGGGTTGATTCCCGGTTTACCATCTGTGAAATACCGATACCGGAAATTGAAGAGAATGTCTGGAACTTGACTATACAAGCACTCCGGGAGACGCGAATGCTTCGGTTCAAATATAAAGCCCCAAATCATCAGAAACAGGTAATCCGTACGGTATCACCGTATCATGCCGTCAGCCACCGCGGTCAATGGTATCTTTTAGGACATGACAACTACAGATCCGAGGTACGGATCTTCGCCCTGTCCAGAATGTCCGCTCCAGAAATCCGGAACCGGACATACGTTATTCCGGAAGATTTTTCCATACAGGATTACATCGATCCAAACATCGGTGTTTTTATGAACACTGAAACCTATACGGTGGAACTGATCATTTCAACGGAAGTCAGCGGGTATTTCACCGAACGGC
>CAYLLE010000216.1:0-3182 GCA_964384485.1 uncultured Spirochaetales bacterium
GTACAGGAACACTTTGCTGCCGATCAGGACGGATGCCGGATCGAGAACATGCCTTCCGTCGAACTGATCAGGTTTTCCCGCGGGGATGACCGGGTTTTCCGGATGGAAATTCCAGTGTATCCCGTCAAACCGGTCCGGTCCGGCAAACGCGACACCGATTTGATCGCGCTTTTCTTCTCCCTGTCCGCGGAAATAGAAATGAAACTTTCCCCGGTAAAGCAGCAGGTCCGGATTAGCGGCGTATCTGCTGAAGAACGTCCCTGGAGTATTGGGTATTACCGGATTACCCGAGAATTTTTTAAACGCGATTTTGTTCATGGATACAGAGTATGCCTCAACTGCTCTGTAGTCAACATCCGGAATCTCTCTGTCTCCTGTACCCCTATTTGCCTGATTTAAAAAGATCGGATACACTTTCCGGATGGCAGCAATGAAAAACAAACCGAATTTCCTGTTCTTTCTCCCGGATCAGCACCGGCGGGATTGGACCGGAAGCAGAATCAATCTTCCCCTTCGGACCCCGAATCTTGATGGGCTCCGGAAAAACGGTACCTCCTTTTCCCGGGCTTATACCCCGTCTCCGCTCTGCGCTCCCGCCAGGGCCTGTCTCGCTTCAGGACTGGATTACACGCGGTGCAGAGTGCCCAGTAACAGGGAAAATTATCCGCTGTCCCAGCCTACATATTACCAGCGGCTTCGGGACGGGGGATACCGGGTGTGCGGTGTCGGCAAGTTTGACCTTCATAAAGGAGAAAATGACTGGAACCTGGACGGATCGAGACAGCTCGAAGAATGGGGGTTTACCGAAGGCATCGATAACGAGGGAAAGTTCGACGGAAGCAACTCCTATCGCAAGGCTGGAGAACCGAAGGGGCCTTACCTGAATTATCTTGAGCACCGGGGCTTTGCGGATATTTATGCGCGGGAACATGAGGTACGCGGCAAATTCCGCGGCGCCTACGTGACGGAGCTGGATGAAGACGCTTACTGCGACAATTGGGTCGCGGAAAACGGACTCAAATTTTTATCGGAATTTCCGGAGGAGCAGCCCTGGCATTTGGTTGTCAATTTCACCGGACCGCACAATCCCATGGATGTGACCCGTCGGATGCACGACAGGTGGAAGGACGCTGGTTTTCCGCTCCCTGTTAAAAACGATGATCCGGACTACACACCGGAAGACCACCAGCGGATCCGCCGCTATTACGCAGCCATGATAGAAAATATCGACCGGCACGTCGGGCGGTTTATCGACGAAGTCCGTGACCGGGGAGAGCTGGAGAATACCGTGATCGTGTATGCCAGCGATCACGGAGAAATGCTCGGAGACCACGGCCTCTGGGGGAAAGCGGTCTGGTACGAGGCATCCGCGGGAATACCGTTAATAGTATCAGGACCCGGAATCGCGGCGGCAAAAGCGTCGGATGCTTTTGTGAGTCTTCACGATCTAACCGCCACCTTCCTGGATTACGCGGGAGTTCCCGCGCTTGAAAACACTGATTCCATGTCTCTTAGGGAACTCCTCGCCGGCGAAAGGGAAACTCACAGAGAGTTTGTCCGAAGCGGTTTAGAAGGCTGGAGAATGGTGTTTGACGGCCGGTACAAACTGGTGGAGCGGGAGGGAAAACCGCCTCTCCTATACGATCTCGAGAATGATCCGGAGGAACGGATTGATGTTTCAGCGAAAAACCCCGAGGCCGTGAAAAGGCTTGGACCGAAGATAGCCTGGTGACCGGCTTACAGCTCCGCTCGCCGCTTTAAACCCGTCATCATGGCGGGCTGCTGGATCATGGCGCCGCCGATCTCGTTCACCATCCCGTTCAGCAGTGCCGCGACGAACCCGCCGGGAAAGGTAGACCGGAACCGGACGATTAGCCGGGTCTGTCCGCCGTTCCAGGGAAGAAGTTTGTAAACCCAGACTGCATTCATTTCGGCATCCGGGTCCGACGGGTTTCCCGCCATCACCAGAAGCTCGTTTTTCCGCAGTTCCGTAACGGTCATACCCATCTGGGGGACCAGGTAAATAATGTCTCCTTCCTTTAAATCCTGAAGTTCCGGGATAATACGGGTCGCGGAGCGTTTTCCTTCGTAGAAGTAATCCCTGTCCGCGATCTTGTTGATTCCATCCAGGTTGTACCAACCCGCCCGTTTGTATCCGATCTGAACAAGCCAGGACCAAACCGCTTCCGGGGGCGCGTCAATGACCGCGGCCTGGGTATACAACGAACGGGGTTCCGTGATGTATTGATCGCCCGGCATAGGTTCGGTCTGCTCCGCCCGGGTTGCCCCGAATCCGAGAATAACCGGACGGATCAGGATAAAATAACTTGCCAGAGTTACGGCAAAAACAAGCACTAAACCTGCAGCTCCCCGTATATACCGTCTAAGGGTGAACGGAGCGAATTTTGGAACCGGCAGCAGCTGCCGTACCCGCTCCTGATATTCAACGTAGTCAAGACCGTACCGGACTGCTAAATAATCGTCCTCTTTTTTCATCGCCGGTCTCACAATCAGGTAGAATCCCAGGACGGCAGCCAGAAAAGCCCAGGAATTGAGGATAAAAGCGGCAGGGGGCAGTATAAAGAATATCCACCAGGCATAAATCGGGTGTCGTGAAAGGCCGTACGCCCCCCGTGCTGCTAACCGGTCTTCCCGGTATGCCGGGATTAACGAAACAGCCGCCGCCGCCCAAAAGACGATGCCAACCGCGGCCAGGGCGATTCCGAATGCCAGACCCGCTCCCCTGAGCTTTCCTAAAAACACGGTTCCTTCCGGCCATAGAATAGTTAGGGCTGCGGCCGCGGCGATAACCGGCAGGGCGAAGAGAAAAAGCTTCGGGGCGTCTCCCATGATCGGCATTTTTTCAGTTTGATTGCTCATTTTTACCTTCCTGTGAATGTATGGAAATCACCCTTATTATTATCGGGATTTAGTGTTTGTCAAGATATCCGGGAATCAAATCACTGACTTTACTATTCTCTCTTTGGAATTTAACTTTGAATAAGAAACTAAAAGGAGCGGATTATGAAACGTAAATCAAAAGCCAGATGGCAGGGAAGTTTAAAAAGGGGAAAGGAGTTGTGATAGTAGGAGACGGAGTTCTATGAACGGGCTATCCCCACTCTGCATATTGGATTATTGCGTGTGTGCACTATTCTTTCAGCACCTTGATGTTTACTTTT
>CAYLLE010000217.1:0-3175 GCA_964384485.1 uncultured Spirochaetales bacterium
TTCATATAATATATAAATTTAGATCGGGTTGACCGGGATTTGCCGCATATTTTTTTCGCGGAAAAACGGCGATTTCTGGTGATCCCGATTTATGTAATTGCTTGTAATAAAACAATTTATCAATTTTAACGCGAATGTGATCACCGGAAATCGCTGCCGTTAAAAGGTTTGCATATATATTCAAGATTTATTATATTAAAATTAACATGTGTCCGGACCTCGGTCCGGACTATTTTTTTGGAGTAAATCATGATACGCAAAGAACGGGACGGAGTATTTGACCGGCAGAATTCAAAGACAACCCTCGTTCCGAAAAACGAATTAAAAGAAAAAGAAATTGATGAAATTCAAGATATGATCGGACCCGATACTCCCATTGAATCGGCCGCGTTTTCCGATATGACAATGGACGGGAATTTCGGAACTGTTATTCTTGTTCTGTGTTCCAACAAGCTATGCATCATTAACAGCGAAAACAAGGTACGGAAGATTCCCTACCTCGAAATACAGACCGCCATTACCAAGGATTACGTGGGAAACGGCATGTTCGAGATCAAAACCCGGGACGGAAGACGGCATGAACTGATTCGGTATTCCCGGACCCATGCCGACGCGTTTACCCAGGCGGCGAAGAAGATCAATCAAAAACTGGGAGTAACTCAGGAAGAGCAGGAAGCGGAAGCGGAGGAAGTAAAAAAGTCCGGAGGACCTACCGAAGAAGCGCCCACCTACCGGTGCCCCAACTGCCAGCACCCGCTGCAGAACCCCTGGGATTCATGCCCGAAGTGCGCGAATGTCCGGCATGTAATGCGGCGTCTGTTTAAATACCTGAAACCCTACTGGCCGTTAGTGGTAATGTCCCAGATCGTTTCGCTCGTCTTCACCCTGACATCACTGGCCCCAGGCTACCTTCTCCGGAGACTCATCGACACGGCCCTTACGGAGGAGCTAGGATTAACCATGAGCCAGGCCCAGCGTCTGGAGCAGCTGGTTTTTATCGTTGGTCTGTTTTTGGGAACGATCATTGTACGGGTCTTGAGTATGTGGGGCCGGATAAGATTGATGGGATACCTGGGACAGCGGATCGTCTTCGAGCTCCGGAAACGGCTCTACCGGGCCTTTCAGCGGCTTTCCCTGAGCTACTACGATAAAGAACACACCGGAAGACTCATGTCCCGGATGCTGAGCGATACCCAGGCAATACAGCGGTTTATGAACATGGGTCTCCAGCAGATAATTGTTCACAGCACCATGGTAATCGGTATCGCGGTTATCCTCTTTAGCGAGAACGTCAAACTGGCGGCCATCGCGCTTATTCCCATTCCGGTGGTTATCATGATAGGAAAACTGTTCTCCTCGAAATTCAAGTCGATTTTCCGGACTGTCCGGAGGAGAACCGCCAACCTGTCCGCCGCGGTCAGCGAAAATATCTCCGGCGTCCGGGTTGTAAAATCTTTCGCTCAGGAGGAACGGGAAATTGAAGGGTTTGACGTCAAAAATGAAGACGTTCTGGACGCCCACATGAGCGCGGTAAAGACCCGGGGAAGGTTTAATCCGCTGATCATATTTCTGATGATGCTTGCCACGCTGGCCCTCTGGTATTTCGGAGGCAGGGCCGTTATTGTCGGCACCATCACCCTGGGAGTACTGACCCAGTACATCACCTACATGAACCAGTTCTACCCGCCCATGCAGCAGCTGCTGAACCTGACTGAAATGTTTCAGCAGAGCGCCACCGCGGCGGAGCGGCTCTTTAATATAATTGATACACCCTCCGAAGTCGCGGATAGAGTAAACGCGGTGAAACTGGAAAAACCCGACGGATTGATAAAATTCAGCGATGTTACGTTTGAATATGAGGTGGGGGAACGGATTCTAAAAGATATCAATCTGGAAATTCAACCCGGAAAAATGATCGGCCTTGTCGGCCAGACCGGCTCGGGTAAGAGTACCCTGGTAAGTCTTCTGTGCCGGTTTTATGACCCCACAAAGGGATCTATTACAATTGACGGAATTGATCTCAGAGACATCGACACAAAGTCTCTCCGGAGCAACATCGGAATGGTGCTGCAGGATTCGTTTCTTTTTGCCGGTACGATTAAAGAAAATATCGCATACGGAAAACCTCAGGCGGGAGAGGCCGAGATCATAGAAGCGGCCAAGGCTGCCAATGCCCACGATTTCATTATGAACCTGCCGGACGGATACGATTCGGAGGTCGGAGAACGGGGTGTTATGCTTTCAGGGGGGGAAAAGCAACGCATATCCATCGCCCGGGCAATTCTGAAAAACCCGAGGATACTGATCCTCGACGAGGCAACCTCCGCGGTTGATACGGCTACGGAAATGTCGATACAGGGAGCCTTGGACCGGCTCATCTCCGGACGGACCACCATCGCCATCGCCCACCGCTTATCGACCCTGCGGAACGCGAACCGGCTCTACGTACTCGATAAAGGACAGGTGATTGAATCCGGATCCCACAGGGAACTTCTGGACCAGGACGGAGAATACGCGAAGCTTTGTAAAATACAGGCTAACTTTGCCAAGGAGGTAGTGTAGTATGCTGCAGGCAAGAGAAGTTGAATTAAAAAGAGACACCTACGGAAACGTTCATCTTAAAACCGACGATAAAGACCTTGAAATAGGAAGCGTTCACGGAGCCTTCCCTCTTTCGAACCCCGGAAGAATGATCCTGTTAAGAGATCAGAAAGGGAAGGAGATTGATATCCTTGATGATATTCATCAGATGGAAAAACATTCCAGACGTATCATCAAGGAAGAACTGGAGAAGTCGTACTTTATGCCGACCATCCGGAACATACTTTCCGATTCGGAAAAGCTCGGTGTGGTTACCTTTAATGTGATGACCAATCGGGGAGAGAAAACGTTCGAAGTCAGAAATGTCCGGCAGAATATCCGGAAAGTAGGGAACGGACGCATGATTGTGAAGGATGTGGACGGCAACCGGTATCAGATCAAAAATGCTTTCGGTCTCCCACCGAAGGCTCAGGAAATATTGACTCAGTACGTATAGGCCGGAAAATCGCAGGCGGGAGTTTTAACACACCCGCCTGTTAACTCAACTACAATCAACTACAATTTTAAGTGGCCCACATTTTCAGCAAATCCCGGTCAACTCCTTTTGTGATTAAGAAAAGGCCATAATTTCATA
>CAYLLE010000218.1:0-3149 GCA_964384485.1 uncultured Spirochaetales bacterium
GCTTTTCATATCTTAAAAACATACCGTAATTACAGCTACATTGCAACAAAAAGTGAATAGTAATAGTAGGAAAAGTTATCCGCGAGTGCAACCGCGAAACGGTAATGGATGGCGAAATTTCGCGAAAGAGCAGCACCGACCGCAGTTCGCGGGCACATAACGTCACCGACGGCAACGATTTGAGCGGGCAGACGCACCGATAGGGCAAATCTACGAAAAGGAAAAGCCACTTGCGGCGGAAGCGCGACGCATCGAACATCCGGGACGATTTCAGAATAGAAGTAGAAACGGTATTTGGGAACGTGAAAGGCAATAGGAGAAGGAATTAAAAGGGGCTGCCTAGGATAATTTCTCAGGCAGGCCCGACGTTTTAATGCGCTCTCAATCCGTTAAAAGAACGTTACTCCGGTCAGGACCAGTATGAGCCAGATCACGGCCAACACCAGAATTATAAAAAACAGAACTCTGGCAATCGTCATAAAACCGGTAGCAATCCCGGTGAAACCGAGTAGCCCGAATACTATTGCGAGAACCACAAACAGAATCAGTAACCAAATCATAAAACACCCCTACTTATATGAATATATGTAATCCATACTGAGGAGACAAGGGGAAACCTCAATAGTGAAAATTTAATTGACGCTGCCTTCCGTAGTACATAACTTAAAATCAGGAATAAATAATTAAGGAGGGAGCGATGACTGAAACACACAAAAGCAAGGAACAATTACAGAAGGATCTTCGTAAGCTTATCGAGGACACCAAGGATCTTCTCAATTCGACAAAGGATGTCGCCGATAAGTCCGCAAAAGAAGCACGGTCACGGGTGGAAGAAAGCCTGGACAGTATCCAAGATCAAGTCGAGGCGGGATGGGAAACCGTAGAAGAAAAAGTAAAGGAACAAGTAAAACGGGCTGACACAGTCGTACGGGAAAACCCCTATGCTTCAATCGGCGTCGGCCTCGGAGTGGGACTGATTCTCGGATTCATAGTAGGAAGGAAATGAGTCAGCTTCCCTTTCAGGTCAGTTTACTCGTAGAAAGATTACCGAAGCTCGTACTACAGATAATAGAGAACCGGTTCTCGATGCTCTCCTTGGAACTCCAAGAAGAGAAGTTGCGGATCGTCCAACTCATCCTCATAACTATTGTCGCATCCACGCTGGCGCTCATGGGACTAATCGGTGCAAGCATCTTCCTCGTATGGATCGTCCCCTCCGAAGACCGCATATGGGTCGCTTTGATTATACTTGGTGTTTATCTTGTCGGTGCCGTGATATTAGCGGTAACCGCTCGAACTCTTCTCCGGAAGCGAAAACCCTTCAAGGATACTATCGGAACACTCAAAAAGGATATCGAATCGTAATGGGCAGACGTGCTAAATTGAAAGAGATTGAGGAAAAGAAACGTATTCTCCGAGTTAAGGATGAACTTCAGCGGAAAAGTCTAAGTCTCGCCGTAACCCCGGTAAGGCAGTTTATCCAGTTTACAGAGCTCTTCTCCAACCTCGGAAAGAACGTTCACAACCTCGTACGCCGACACAGAGGGTGTTAGAACAACCCGGTACTCATGCTCCGTCACATTTTATTCGAGAGAACCCTGATCTCCTCACGCAGTGCGGCAATCTCCTCTTTCAGGCTTTCGACCGATTGCATGCCGGCGATCTCCGCCTCGTCGCTTTCGGCATCCCTTCCGATGAGAAATGTAGCGATCACCGCGGTCAGATATCCGAAGATTCCGAATCCATAGAGTGCGAGGAGGAACGCGAGAATTCTTCCTCCGACGGTAACCGGCCATGACGCGGAACCTAGAGTCGTCATGATCATTGCCGTCCACCATAATGCATCTCCGAAACTCTCGAAGCCCTCCCCCCCGGCAGATTCCTGTTCGAAGGCATACATTCCTGCCGCCCCTACAAGCGTCATAATAACGGTCAGTATAACGACATATCTGAACCCTCTGCGTCGCATGGTTTTCCGCAGCACTCTCATTCCCCGGTTCAGCGAGGCTACAAGCCGTACAAGCCGTATGCTTCCACGGCCGGCACGCAATAACCGGACAATGCGGAACAACCGGAGGACACGGAACACCCGGAAAGCCGGGATTACAAGCGAAAGTGCCGTAAGCCAGTTCTTCTTCATGAATTGAATCTTTTGAGGCGCAAGAAGGAACCGGACCAGGAAATCGAATATGAAGATCCCCCAGATCACGTACACGACGGCATTCAGCACCGGTCCGAGACCAGCTACAAGCTCCAGCACAATCAGGATAAGCCAGAGTATGCCGAGTACCGTAACCGGAAGCTCGAGAAAATCCTCGAACCGATGCAGCCTTCTCATCCGTGCACGATTATTCCGACGCCTATCTTCCCGATCCATCATATAATATATCTCCTAAGGTATAGTATATAGACAAAAAAACGTGAGTATATAATGGAAAAAGAACGACAGTAGAAGATGAAAAAAATGATAGGAAAATTAATCGATGAGCACAAGGCCGAAACCGGAAAAATTGGCCCTCCCGGATCAGGAAAGCGCACAGGTTTCTATTGTAGCACAATTTGCCTGCGTTGCATTGTCGGCATTGGTTAGCTATCCACTTTCCTTAGTTACCGAAGTAGGCGCCGATGAGCCACTGCCATGCAGGCAGGCTGCGATTGACACCTTCGGGAGCGAGGAGTTCCTGAAAACGGGAAGGGAGGAACGATAATGAATCAACAAAAGAAGAAGGAAATGGGTTGGGGCCGCTTCACGGGAATGATTGCGGTTTCGACAACGATCATGTTTTTCCTGATGTATCAGCTCATCTACTCACTTGACCATGCACTGTTTAGTATTACCCGTCTGGTTGCTTCCTTTGTTATGGGGAGCATAATGATTATCGTGATGCTGGCCTTCATGTGGCCGATGTACAAAAACATGGGAACCAAAATTACGGTACTCGTTCTGGCCGCGCTGATCGGAGGAGGGTTTCTTTTCACGAATAGAACCCAGGCACTCGTCGGAAATGTTGCCTTCATGAAATCAATGATCCCCCACCACTCCATAGCGGTCAACAACGGCAGGAAGGCCAGCATCAGCGATCCACGCGTTCGAGAACTGGCGGATGGAATAATTAGGACTCAAGTAATCGAGATAGCCGCGATGAAGC
>CAYLLE010000219.1:0-3042 GCA_964384485.1 uncultured Spirochaetales bacterium
CAAATGGAGTTGATATGATTATTTTGGACAGCTATGATATTATATGAAATTATGGTCTTTTCTTAATCACAAAAGGAGTTGACCGGGATTTGCTGGTGATGAAACCGGTGAAAGTCGGTGGAGCGAAGGGGTCTGGGCATTAAACGTATTTCTTGTGGCCAACACCAGGAACACTGGAGGTTCTGAAAGAGTGGAAAACAGCTATGAGGAGCTAAGGAGGTTGTCGGAGAGTCACGCGAAGATGCAGACGCTCATGCACTACGTCAACAGGGAGAACCTGAAGGCGGAGCATCGGGCGCAGGTCAGAGGAAAAGCCGCAGGCATAGACGGAGCGACGAAAGAGAGCTATGAGTCTGGACTGGAAAAGCATATGGATGCATTGGTTGGACGGATGAAATCCTTCAGCTACAGACCGCAGGCGGTGAGAAGAACCTATGTACCCAAGACGGATGGCACGGTACGGCCGCTTGGAATTCCAGCGTATGAGGATAAACTCGTACAGGGAATAATGGGTGGGTAGGCTATAAAATCGAGATGAGCGGTATCTCCGGCATAAGCGAAAAGTTCATCCGGACTTGTATAAGGATCCCCGTATCCCAAATTTTTATTGTACTGATGATAAAAGCTGGGCAGTGCAGGTCTCCCCAGGATAGGCCCGGTGATTTATATGAACAGAGCACCGGATTGGACAGGGATGTGGTCTTGGGTTCTTTATTACTTCGGCAGGATAAGCCGGTCCAAAGCCCGTTCACCCCGTCGAAAAAGGCTGATCCGCCTGGTTGATTCGCTCAGGGCGACGGCAATGCAGTCGGTTACAGCGGTTATCCCGGCAGCCGCGGCGTGTCTTGCTCCAAGCCCCCCGGGCATCGAAGTTATTTCTTCCCCCGGAATGATGTAGGTACCCGCGGACATGACAGCCCCGTCTTCCCGTATGACTGTTGCGCCGTCGATCCTGGAGAACTCCTTTATGGTTTCCGCCAGGCTGGGATCCATAATATTCCGTTCCGATTCCGGATATCCCCGGAACGGATTCATGATAAGCTGCCGGCACCGCTTCTTAACATTTTCGTAGTCACCGAGGAGAAAAATGGTTCCAACCGGTTTACCCTCCCGGCCTTCAACCGAAAGCTCCTGGGCTGTTTTCAGGACCCTCAGGAATACCTGTTCTCCGAAAAAATCTTCCGAGACTCCGGTCTTGCTGAAAAAACTGCTGAAACTCTGGTCCGCCCGGTCTATTGTGATGCTGCCGGGCAGATACTGACTGCTGCTTCCGTAAACATGAATAACCGAATCTCCCTCGGATACCAGTCCTTTTGAGAGGGCGAGGAGCAGGGATATCTGGGAGGTATCCTGCTGAAATCCTGTTTTAAATGGGATTGTTAGAAGGTGACACAGATCATCCCGGTCCTTATCGGTGGGTACTATATATTCCTCATCAGGTAAAACCTGTATCAGTTTAATAGCATGATTTATTACAGCTGTTTCCGGCAGATGACGGATACCGTGGGAGAATACGGCAGCGGCGCGTATTTTACGGGCCAGTGTAAAGGCCGACTCCAGGAGTGCTCCGTCCTGTGTGCTTTTTCCTTGATCAATTTCGCCCCGGCACTTCCCGGTGAACGCCTCATACAATTCGATACTATTCCGGGCGGAAAGCATTTTTGTCGTAACGTCACCGTTTTTCAAGATCTCTGCGATTTTACTCAAGACTTTTAGATGGGTCTCCGGAGGGCCGACAAGCAGGAAAACCAGATGAACCGGTGTGTTGTCTTTTATGTCCCATATAATTCCTTCCCGGGATAATCCGACAACTAGATAGGTATCGTTCAGGGAGTCCATCTGAGCGTGGGGCAGGGCGGTATTTTCCGTCAAACGGGTGGACAACTGGTTTTCCCGGGACCACACGGATTCGTGTATGGCCTGAACGTCCAATTCCGGCTGCCGGTTTTGGAGATTCTTTATCAGTTCCCCGATTGCTCCTTCTCTGTCTGCTGAAGAGAGTATACTGCATTGTTCCGGATTTATGATCAGCGGTTTTTCCATTCTTTAAAATGGTATTCCCAAACGCCTTTTTTGTAAATACGCCGGAATGAACCCTGCCCTCATGTGTTTAATTGTCTGGAAAAACTGTCTCTGTCCAGCAGGACAAGGGCTGCTGCCGTCAAGCTCAATCCGCTGAAGCTCAGAAACGCCGGAAGAAAATGCTGGAACACCGGGAAGAGTCCGATGGAAAAATTCATAACGCCGTGAAACAGGATAGCCGCGAACACACTACCCCCGGTCCTGTGGTAAATCCTTGTATATAAAAACGCGAACATAACTGTCTGCAGGAAATACTGCCAAAATGGTATGAGCGACTGCACGGTACCGGGGGTCAAAAACAGCGGCAAATGCCACAGACTCCAGAAGATCCCGATAAAAAGGCTTGTAAGTATTGGTGACAGCAGCCGCTCTGCCGCGGGTTGAGCTGTTCCGCGCCAGCCTAATTCTTCCCCTAACGGACCTCCCGCGATCAGGATATAAAAGAAGCCGGGGATAATCATCCCGGGATCATTTAAAAACATTGAATCAAACGAATACCCCATCACAAAGGAGGATAATAAAAAAATCATTCCGTATAACAAGGGACCAAATAGGAGGATAAAGCCGTACATCCCGGCAGAAAATTTAAAATTGACGGTTTGTCTGAGGAGGTCCCTAACTCCTGCTTTCCCCTCGGTTATTCTTTTTGTTGTTAATCCGGCCATGGATGGACCGAAGGAACCGGCGATTGCTATGATTTGGAACAGACCGTTTTCGGGATTTATCATCCTGGGAAGCCACAACAGCCAGGAAATGATAAAGGCAAGGGGAAAGAAAATGATTAAACCGTATTTTTTTCTTGAGGATCCGTTCATGCATCGTCCTTCGTACTTTTTTAATGATATACGGGAATATAACCTAATAGGCCGGGCGTGTAAATATCTGCTTATAGGTAGAAATACCTATATGACCTAGTAATATTACGGATGTTGATCCTCTATTTTCCGGATATATTCCATA
>CAYLLE010000220.1:0-3003 GCA_964384485.1 uncultured Spirochaetales bacterium
CCCTTGATGTCGCCCGCGGTCATGGCCAAAGCAAATTTTTCCATGTATTCAGGCCTTGGAAAGGAGTTGACCTTGAACTGGGTACCGTACCGTTCCGACATGTAGTCCACGAACTCTTCTTTAAATTCAGGATTACTGGAACCGTCTCCGCCGTCAAAGAAATACGCTTTTGTCATCTCAAATACCTTCGGCATATCCGACGCGGCGGTGCTTCCGGTATCACTTTCCTGCTCTCCTCCTGCAAAGGCGCTAAAGCCCGCGAGTAGGAAGATGACTGTTAAAACTAGTAGTTTTTTCATAAAAAACTCCTCCTTAAAATATTTATTCCGCAGTTAACAACTGCAACAGTTAAAAACTGTTTCTCCTTTAACAAAAAAAAGTTTATTTTATTTTTTTCCTGAGGATGGAGGATTTTCTTTATGGGTGTTAAACACCATTGGTAAAGGATGTTGCCCGCGTAAAATAGGAGGGATGGAATCATGAGATGTTTTAATATACTATCTATAAATTTTATAAAATAGTTAAAAAGCATGTACGGTTCAGGAGCAGTATGTTTAAGATACGCTTGATCCATATTGAATATCCGTAAAGCCTCTTCCGGCTTTTATTGTCACTACATTTATCCGGGATTCCGGAATAAATCCAACACGATTAAATCATTATTACATATTTTTATTACCGGTAATACAGATGCTTAGGATAAAACTATTCATCCGTATTACCGATAATCTATTATATCATTAGTTCCAAAATCATACAACACTAAACTGCCGGTATCTTACCCTTTTATTGCGCCTAAGCGGACACCCTTCGCGAAGTGACGCTGCAGGTACGGATAGATCAGCAGAACGGGGATAATCCCTATCATAATCATGGCGGACCTGAGTCCTTCGAATTGAAGGAGTACTTCGCTAATATCCACCCCCATAGCTTCAGCAATTTTTTTCATCTGCTCCTCCGGGTCCTGCTGATAAAAGAAGAGACTCCGGAGTTTGAGGGGGAAGGTGTACTTCTTAGGATCATTCACAAAGAAAAGCACATTCCTCCATTGGTTCCACAAACCGACCCCGGTAAAAAGACCCATGGCGGCGTATACCGCCTTGGACATGGGAGCCACAATCTTCCGGAAAATAAGGAATTCACGGGCTCCGTCCATCTCCGCCGATTCAATCAGACTCTCAGGTACAGTCCAGTAGAACTGCCGTATAACGATCATTTGAAATCCGTTAGCGGTTACCGGGAGTACAACGGCTAAAATCAGACTGTCCAGAAATCCGACAAGCCGGAACCAGATATAGGAAGCGATAATCCCGCCTCCGCCCAATACCATGGGAGCAATGATAAAGATATACACGATTAACTGGGTTCCTTTTACCCGTTTCTTCCGGCGGAGGGTGTAAGCGCCCATGGCGTTCACCGACAGGGCTATCATGGTACCTATGACCGTTATGTATATGGTATTGAGGAGCGGCCGATAAACTCCCACATCGGTAAATGCCAACTGGTAGTAGATCAATGTGGGTTCTCTGGGTATCAGACTGATCCCGATTACATCCACGGGGAAGTTATCGAATGAATCCTTGAGTACGGTCAGCATGGGAACTGCCATAGTCAAAGCAATTAATAGTAGGAATAAGTTATTAAAAACTCCGAATATTTTTTCGCCTCTTGTACGTTTCACGATCTTACTGCCTCACTTTTCCTGTATTAGATGATTCCTTTTCCGTCTTCCGTCAGGTTCTTACTTGCCCAGTTCGCCGTCAGGAGAAAAACAATACTGATACTTGCCTTAAAGAGCCCCGCCGCGGCACCTAATCCGTACCGGGCCTGCCTTAACCCGACTTTGAATATATAAGTATCCAGAATTTCGGCATGAGATATGATCATGGGATTCTGGAGCACATATACCGGTTCAAACAGAGCCTGCCAGACATTGGCGAAAGAGAGCACAAAGAGTATCACAATTGTAGGCTTCAGGGCCGGAAGGGTTACATGCCAGGTCTGCCTGAGCCTTCCGGCTCCGTCAATCACCGCAGATTCGTAGAGTTCCTCATCTACCCCCGAGAGGGCCGCCAAATAGATGATGGATGAATAACCAACCGCCTTCCATCCCCTTATGAATGTCAAAAGCCAGGGAAAAAGTTTGGGTTTGCTCATAAAGTAGATCGGATCACCGCCCAAAACCCGGATAAGATCGTTTACATATCCGTACCGGGGAGACAATATCGTCATAAAAATACCGCCGATAACCACCCAGTTAATAAAGTTTGGAAGAATTGTCAGAGTTTGAATCGTCTTTTTATATGCCTTCTGCCTGATTTCATTCAATAACAGCGCGAAAATGATCGGTGCCGGAGTCAAGAATAGATACCCCAGAATGATGATCCGCCACTGATTCCATAGGGCCTCCCAGAAAAAATAGGTCCTGAACAGGAAATTAAAATGCTTGAATCCGACCCAGCCGTTAAACCCGCTGATTCTCCAGTCGGCAAAGGCGATTGAATGCCCCCATAGTGTCCCGTATTTGTAGACAAGAATCAGAACAATGAAGGGGAGAATCATTAGGTACAGCGGGACCGATTTTTTATTGAATATTTTTTCTTTTTTCTTTTGCTGTTCGAACCGGACCATCATCTCTTCGACATTGATGGTGCCGTCTTGCGTTCCGCTTTGCAGTTCCGTAGCCATCGGCGTAACCTTCCTTATTTATGATAAATGGGCTTCAGAATAATCCGTGCTGTGCCGGACTTGAACAAACTGTTCGAAGCTCATGGTTATTCTGAACGTAATTTTCCATTGTGTCAAGTTTCTAACAAAGATTTTACTTTCGTTTATACGTTCCACTTGTTTTGAACTTATCCTAGTAACCGATTTGTTGCAAGTAACTTTTGTGATATATCATAAACAGGGGTAGTTTTTTTACATCGGTACCATTTTAAACATCCCTCTCGCTCTTGAGGAGGAGTAGTAGATTTTCGGCCGCACCAACGGGTACCGACTCAG
>CAYLLE010000221.1:0-2935 GCA_964384485.1 uncultured Spirochaetales bacterium
GAGATAAGCCTGTAGGGTTTCGCGGGAAGCGTAGCTTCCTCCGCCCAGGACTGTCAGCTTGAATCTCGTTCTCTACCGTAATATATTTAAAGCATCTTAAATTTAAAAATGAAGGGTCCTATGGGTAGAGAGTCTATTGACCGGTTTGTCGAACAGAACCGGGAAAAGCTTGTGGAATTAATTCAGAAAATATCTTCAATTTCCTCACCGACCGGAAAAGAATCGGAAAAGGCTCATTTTGTTAAATCCCTGCTGGATGATCTTCCCGGTTCTCCGGGAGCTGAAATCGACCAGGCCGGAAATGTGCTGCTCAGGATTGACGGTAAGGAAACAGGAAATGTATCCCTTGCCGTGGCGCATATCGATACCGTATTTGAAGACGCCGGCGAGATTCATCCGGAAATAAAAGGAGGATACATTTATGCTCCATCCGCCGGAGATAACAGCGCCAATGTGGCAGGATTGATTTCCGCGGCAGAATATCTGCTGGCCAATCCGGGAGTTTCGCGTAATTCGCTGCTGTTTGCTTTCTCGGTCGGCGAGGAGGGGATGGGTAACCTGCGGGGAATGCGCCATATCATGGAAAAGCATGGTGATATTATCAAAGAGGTGATCGCTGTTGACGGGGGATGTGATAAAGTGATGAACTTCGCGGTCAGTTCAAAACGGTTTTCGGTGAAGGTGTCGGCCGAGGGGGGACACAGCTGGTATGATTTCGGGAACAGCAACGCTGTAACTATAGCCGCGGAAATAATCGGACATATCTATTCAATCCAGGTGCCCGTGAATCCAAGGACTACGTATAACATCGGACTTTTCAACGGCGGCAGAAGCATCAATTCCATCGCGGAGGACGCCGAATTTACCATGGATATGCGGAGCCTGGATCACGGGGCACTTCAAAAACTGGAGGAAGATTTTATCGCGGTAGTGGAAGAAACCGCGCTTCCCTATTCTGCATCCGGCAGCCGGGTAGATATAACCCTGCTCGCGGAAAGACCCGGGGGAAAAACACCGGAAACGAGCCGTATTGTACGGAAAGTGCTGGAAGCCCGGGAGTTGGCCGGATTGGACAATGAATTTTACCCCTCCAGCACCGACGCGAATATTCCCATGAGTCTGGAAATTCCTTCTGTTACCTTTGGGATTTACCGTGGAGAGGGAGCCCACACCGTGCACGAGCGGATCGAAATAGGATCGCTTGACGAGGGGATGAGGGGTCTTCTCTACTCGTTAGTAAATCTATCATCACCGAATGGATTAATATGAAGAAGAAAACAAGCTGGCACATGAGTGACGGTCTGCACCGGGACGCATGGACAACAAATCGTGCTCTCGAGTTTCTCCAGCGGCGGGACCCCAGTTCTCCTTATTTTCTGGTCTGCAGCTACATAGGTGCTCATCCGCCGCTTATTCCGCCGCAATTCTACTTTGACCGGTACCTCCGCACCGGTGTACCGGATCCGGTGATCGGTGACTGGGCAGTGAAACCTCCTGATGACGGACTTGGTTTCGGCGTCTGTCCCTCCCGGCCGGAGCAGCTCATGGTCAACCTGCAGGGGGAAGCTCTGCTTTCCTGCCGGGCCGGGGTACTACGGACTTATTAATCATATCGACGATCAGCTTCACCGGATATTCATTGCCATAGAAAAGCAGAATAAAAAAACAGGACGAAGAGACCATTTTCATCTTCTTCTCCGATCACGGAGAGATGCTGGGAGACCATTACCTGTGGAGGAAAGGTCTTCCGTATGAAGGTTCTTCCCGGATTCCCTTTCTCCTCCGGGCACCGGAGCGGTTCTGTATTACTCCGAGGACCGTAGTAGATGAACCGGTTGGAATCGAAGACATTATGCCCACCGTTTTGGATATGCTGGACGTCGATATTCCGGGCAGTGTGGACGGACGGAGTATTCTTCCGCTGTTACAGGGGAAAAAGACCGGAGTTTGGCGGTCCTATATGCACCTGGAATCCGCCTGTACCATGCCCTTTCAAGGTCTCACCGATGGAAAGGAAAAGTTTGTCTGGTTTACTGAAGACGGCAGGGAACAATTTTTCGATCTTAAGTCGGATCCCGGTGAAACCCGAAACCTTATTGATGTTCCGGAACGGCAGGAACGAATCCGCTGGTGGCGGGAGGAGCTGACCGGAGTTCTCGAGAATCGTCCGGAATGCTTTGTTAAGGACGGCAAACTCACACCGGCTCCTTTTCCGGTGATTCAGCCGGAAAAGCAATGCTGAATTCGGCATTTAGCATTGCCTTTTTTACTACTATTGACCGGGTAAAGCTATAGGCATATCATTTATTTGTATGTCGGAATTATCAAAAGACGGTATCATCGATAATCTTTCTTCCTATTTCTCTCAACGAAAAGATATTGCTTTCGCGGTGTTATTCGGTTCATTCGCACGTGATGAAACCAGAAAGTGGTCGGATCTCGATGTGGCTGTTTATTTTTATCCAAAAGACTGCCGGCTGGAGTTGGAAGATGAGACATTTTATGAAGCAGAAGATCAGATTTGGAGCGCAATAGAAAAGCTTAGCGGCTTTGAAGTGGATCTGCTGGTTATGAACCGGGCCCCCGCCCGGATTGTGTACAGTGCTGTCTGTGAAGGTGAGGTCTTGGCTATCAACAACAGAAAACTCTACCTTAGAGTTCTGCTCGCTTCGGGCAGCCTTTTTGATGAATATGCCGATTTCACAGAATCTTACCTAACGATTAAGGCAAGGTCGAGATCTATATCAGAAATAGATAAAGACAGGTTGATGAGGATTATTGACTTCTTAGAAACTGAACTGGGTGATAGTTCACAGTTTCAAAATATTTCATATCAAATATATATAGATGATTCTGCAATGAGAAGAAATCTTGAAAGATGGATAGAAAACCTGGTAAATACTTCCATAGACGCGGCCAAAATTATCGTAGCGTC
>CAYLLE010000222.1:0-1065 GCA_964384485.1 uncultured Spirochaetales bacterium
GGCCGCCTATTTCGGGCTGGAATGCGAGATACATATGGGCGAGGTAGACATTAAAAAGGAGCATCCCAATGTTATCCGGATGAAGCTGTTAGGCGCGAAAGTGGTGCCGGTAGCTGCCGGCCTCAAGACTCTGAAAGAGGCGGTTGACTCGGCGTTTCAGGCTTATATGCAGGACCCGGTGAACAGCATTTACTGCATCGGTTCGGTGGTGGGTCCTCATCCGTTTCCCATGATGGTCAGGGATTTTCAGAAGGTGGTGGGCATCGAAGCCCGGGAACAATTTTTTGAGATGACCGGTGAGAATCCGGATAATATAATCGCGTGCGTCGGAGGAGGCAGCAATGCCATGGGAATTTTCTCCGCTTTTTTGGATGATGGTGATGTTAACCTTTGGGGCGTTGAGCCGTTAGGCCGGTCGTCTGAAATCGGTGATCACGCGGCAACCATGAGTTTCGGTAAGCCGGGCACAATTCACGGGTTCAAATGTTACCTGCTCCAGAATGACGACGGCGATCCCGCCCCGGTTTATTCCATTGCCAGCGGCCTGGATTACCCCGGCGTCGGTCCGGAACACTCCATGCTCCGGGACATCGAACGGGTAAAATATGTGACCGCCTCCGATGAAGAAAGCCTGGACGCCTTCTACAAACTCTGCCGGAAAGAAGGAATCATTCCCGCCTTGGAGAGCGCCCACGCGGTCGCTTTTGCCATGAAGTACGCGAAAGAAAATCCCCGGGAATCTATCCTGGTCAATCTGAGCGGCAGGGGTGATAAGGATATCGATTTTATTGTTGATAACTACGGGGTTAGGTGATAGGGCTCCCGAAGGGAGAAGGAACCGCGGGTTTTCACGGATTGGAGGGATGATCGTAATGGGATGTATTTCTCCGCACAATGGACACGGCTCTTGACGAAAGAGGGTCTGAAGTCCGAATTATAGAAATGAAAGCGGAAATACCCATTATGTTGTCTATTGCGGAAATGAAATGCGGGACCGCAATCCCTTATAGTAGAACGATATGCGAACATCAGAACGGTAGATTTGGGTTATTGCAGCAGCAAATA
>CAYLLE010000222.1:1165-2881 GCA_964384485.1 uncultured Spirochaetales bacterium
TCCGGAACAGAGGAGCCGGTTGACGGGGTCTACGAAAAGGACCACCACCGTATACTCATCACTTCCAGGTATATTCCCGAAATGGACTGGTTTTTAATCGTCGAGCAGGATGAAAGCGAGGCGTTAGCACCGGTCCGTAAAAATCTATGGAGGACAATCCTTATCGGTTTGGGAACATCGGCTGTCATTATCCTGATTTCAGCTCTAACCATCAATTTTTATCAGAAACGGCTCGAACACCTTGCCATAACGGATGAACTCACCGGCGGATTCCGCGATGTATGAGTCAAAAATGAAGGGCCGCGACAGCCTGACGGTGTACAGCGAACCGGCGGAGTAACGCCGCCGACGGCTATTCAGCGCGAGGGCTTCCTGCTATTCCCTTTAACGGGTTCATCAAATCGGTAAAACCGGCATCCAGCAGGATACACGCTAAAACTATAGAGATCGGCGCGTTGGTCCAGCCGCTGTAAATACTGTTAGCCCCTCCCTCGAATCGATCACCGCCGCCCCATGTCTTCTTTTCCAAATCATACATGCCCCGCCAACATCCATTAAATATTCTGTCCGGTGCTTGGTCCTGAATTGCAAGCAGCAAAGTAACCAGCTTGTCATAAGCTTGATAAATTTTGGGGTCTTTTTCCAAAGTACAAAAAATATTCAGTCCCAAGACTGCCCAGTTATTGGTATATATAGTATCTACAAGATGAGAACCCGATGGAGTCTCTTTTTCCCACTCACTGGGGATATTTCCGGTACGAGGATCCTGAGCAGTTACAAGGGTGTCCGCTGAACGCTGGGCAATTTCATGTACCCCCCGGTCTTCCAAAAAATGGGCAGCTATGGAACTCCCCAGCAGAATATAGGCTTGTTCGCTTGTGGTGAATTTTTCCAGGTTAGCCGCCAGGTAATCATGATACCGAAGAATAGTGTCACGGTATGCGCCGTGCCCGGTTTCCCGGTAAGCGTATGAAAAGGCCATACACGCGACAGATCCCCAATGAGGACTTTCCAGCTCGCCTTTCCAACGGGTCTTTTTCTCACCTGCGGTTTGGTTACGAAAGTGATGAATAAATCCGGAATGCAGTTCTCCAGCCAGCAGCAGCGCGTTATTTTTCAGCTGATATTTTTTGTCAAGCTCCAGGGACAGCCGGCCAATAACTATGGATAAAATACAATTCCAGCCGTTGTCGTCAAAGTAGATGGCGGGAATCCATTTTTCATTGGCCCAGCGCCACACATTCAGCGGGTATTCGGAAAAGAGAGTATTCCGCATACCGCTTCGCCGATGCAGATAGTGCAGAATATTATCTGTAATATCCGCGTATTTTTTTTCATCAAAATAGTGAGAGGCAAGGAGGAATAGGAGAGCGGTCTGAAAGTTGCAATCCGGCCGGCGGTGTTCAATAACCGCGTGCTTTTCGTATTTCGAATAAGCCGGAAAAGAATAAAAAATTTTTTCCAAGGCCTCGTTATTCTCAGTGATAACAATGCGTTCTGCCGCTCCCCAGGAGCCGTCCGCCGGATCCATAATTCCGGAATTTTGAAACCAGGTAAGATTTGCTTTTAAAGCCTTCTCGACTCTTTCAATATGCATATAGCCTCCCTCAGCAGTCTTGGCAGTATACCTAAATTTATTTTTCCTGCCTATGTCGACATTCGAACAAGAAAAGAACCGCGGATGATGATGCCGTCGAACAATTAACGATGGGAGTT
>CAYLLE010000223.1:0-2770 GCA_964384485.1 uncultured Spirochaetales bacterium
TGTAATAAAACAATTTATAAATTTTAATGCGAATGTGATCACCGGGAATTGCTGCTTTAATAAGGAATCACTACGAACACTCCATCGCAAGGGGGGTGTGGGTGTAGGGAGGATTCATCTCACCGTACATTCCGGCAAGCTCGGTTGATGCGGGAGGAAGCCGAACAGTATCATCAGTGTACTGCCGGCTTGCACAACCCGCAAAGACCAACACAGCCGCGGACATAAAAATAATCCATCTTTCAGCATAACTACTTCCTTCTATCATATGATATATCAGAATGTAACAGCCGCAACTCCGAGGTTAACTCACTAAATGGCATGGTTATTGCTACATATTATACAAGCTATACTAAAGCATCGAGGAGGAATAGATGAAGAAGATTTTTACAACCCTAATACTTGTACTGCTTTTAGCGGCAGTAACCCCGGTATTTGCCGATACTGATACTGACGCGCTTGTGGATCAGTACAAAGGATATTTGAACAAAGTAGCCGGCGAAGTAAAAGCGGAAACTGATCCCGCGGCAAAAAGGGAAGTACTGGACGGCATGTTCAATACTCTGCTAGAGGCAGTGGCGGCGGTAGAAGCCCAGGCCGAACCGACAGGCACCGACGCGGCGCTGTTGGAAGGATTCGCGGCTGATGTTGCCGAATATCAGGACCAGCTTTCCAGCGTTTCTGATGGCGAATTGGATAATTTCTCAACATATGTTGTTCAGGAAGCGGAACAGGCAGATCCGGTACTCTATATCGGAACAAGCACCGCGGTACTGCTGCTTATCATCTTGATTATCATTCTTGTGTAAATGAAACAAAGATTTCTTAAGTGCAGCATAATCGCCGCCGTGATGGCGGCGATTTTTTCGTGTGCCGGTCAACCGCCGGTAAATAACGATATCCGAACCGGCGCCAAGGTTTCCGCGGTGTACCTAATACACGGCGATGGAAATTACACGTACCACACACCGGAGGGTGCAAAAAAACGGGGTGACCGCCGGGTGTTGGACCAGGCAAAACAAGTCGGCGAAAACCTGGTCAGGGGTGAAGTCATCATTTTTCACCTGAAAACACGGGAACATATATTCTTTTTTCCGTTAGCTGACGGCACTTTCTACTATTATAACGGCGGAGATCTCATCATAAAAGAAAAATACAGCCGCAGGGAAGGAAGATTTGATACGGAACTTGAATTATTGGGTAAATATTTCCCGAAATCAGCTGCTCCGCGGAACCGGATGACCCGGATATTCGCGTATTTCGGCCATCAGGTCCCTCCATACCCGGTTAAAGGATATCACAGTTCATTTCCCGGGACCGAATACAGCCTTTCCACGCTGGCCGGCTGGTTTGGAGAAACGGCAGAAGCTTTATACAGGACACCTGAAGCGAAACCGTCGGATATTCTGATCCTTTCAACCTGCAACAGCGGTACACCCCGTACAGTAAAAATATTTTCTCCCCTGGCGGAATGGATCATCGCCTCCCCGGTGAATCTACACCTCTCCCATATGGATACCGACCCGCTGCTGAATAATACCGGCGGAGACATACCGGTAAAATTGGCGGAAAAGATATTCCGGAACCTTTCAGACCGTGTATTAACCGAAGTTGCTGTTTCGGTTTACAACACCGAAAAGATCCGGCCGTTCCTTGAAAAGTATGCCGGTGAGGCCGGGGAAGACGAACACCCTGGAGACGGACTCATTATCCGCCCATCCTATACTGACTGTGCCGAACTTGAACATTTTGATAAAGAGGAAATGAATGACGGAGTAACTGTATTCTACCGTCCTCCCAGGTTCGGCCAAAACAAGGATAAGCAAACCCATTCCGGATGGGGATGCTTTTCCGGATTTTAGTCGTTCCCCGTTCCGATAACCCGGTTCCGGAGATTCCTTGCTTATGGAGCGGTGGAGCTTGTCACTGCCGCCTTTGACCGCGATCTATTTCTTAAGTATTTTTAACTTATGCCCCGGGCAATATGGAAAGGGAACATCACTTTTGGACCGGTAAACGTACCGGTTAAACTCTATTCGTCTACGGAAAATACCAGGATAAGGTCACACATGCTTCACGATCAGGATAAGACGCGGCTCCAGCAGAAAATGGTATGCCGGCAGGAAGAAATAATCGTGGAGCGGGATGAAATGGTGAAGGGGTATCAGGTTCATCCCGGGGTGTATGTGGTTGTAGATCCGGATGAACTTGAAGACCTCAATCCGCAGGCAAGCAGAGACATAGAAGTGGAAGAATTTGTTACTCTCCGGGAAATTGATCCGCGGTATCTCGACAGGGTGTATTACCTTGGTTCGGACAGCTCGGACCAGATTTATGTTAATTTGGCTGCCGCACTCAAAAAATCAAAAACAGCCGGAATCTGCCGGTGGACCATGCGGAAAAAATCATATTTGGGCATCCTTCAAAATGTAGATGATGTCTTATACTTAACAACCCACCGGTTCAACGATGAAGTTTCCGGTACCGGTGAATACGATATTTCTCAGACTAAGACATCCAAAAAGGAAAAAGATATCGCCAAAAATTTGATCGCTGAACTGACTGAACCGTTTAAACCAGCTGAATATCACGACGAGTATCAGACGGAGCTTAAAAAACTGGTACAGTCGAAAGCCAGGGGAGAAGAAATGGAACTTCCTAAGGCAAAGAAGAAAAAAGCCACAAAAGAAACAGACTTAAGCGCTATCTTGGAAAAAAGCCTTTCTTCCCTGAAAAAAGGGAAAAATAAATAAGGGAGGAATGATGGAGC
>CAYLLE010000224.1:0-2713 GCA_964384485.1 uncultured Spirochaetales bacterium
ACCCCGTAAATATACGCTTCCCGCCTAGGTGTGTCCAGAGACCCGCTCTGCCGGCTCTGCCGGGTTTGTCCGGAAATTGCTGGTCCGGCTTGCCCAGAACGGTCCCCCGCAGTAAACTCCATGTAGGAGGAAATTATGTATACCGTCCGGATAGAAGACACATTCGCGGCCGCCCACTACCTGACCCGGTATCACGGTAAATGCGAGAACCTGCACGGGCACAATTACCGGGTCCGGGTATACGTCACCGGGGAGGAGCTTGATGAAGGGGGGATGCTCCTTGATTTCGGAGTCTTAAAAAAAACGGTAAAAGGGATTCTGAAAACGCTGGACCACAGTCTCCTTAACGATCTTCCGTATTTCTCGAACGGCGACCCCAGCGCGGAACGGATAGCCCGGTACATATACGAAGAAACTGAAAAGGCGCTCCCCGATGCCGGACTCCTCCGGGTCGAAGTGTTTGAGACCGATATCAATATGGCAGCATATTCAAAATAAAAACCGCCCGGTTTAACCGGGCGGCATAAATGCGGTTTGGGGGTATCTATTCCCGGCCCTCCGCGTTATATAGAAAGTCGAAATATTCCATATCTGTAGTAAGGGTCTTCGAGAACTTGGGTAAGGTTTTGCGGTACGATTCGATAGCCCGCCAGAACCTAAAGAATTCTCTGTCTCTACTGTATGCGTTCGCGTAGATTGAGATGACCTCCGCGTCGGCATTACCCCGGATTGTTTCTGATTCGGCGTATGCTTCGGACAGGATCGATTCTTTTTCTTTCTCAAGCTGACCTAAGAGTTCCTGTTTTTTTCCTTCACCGAAAGAACGATACGCCTCGGCGATCTGGTTCCGGTCGGAAACCATTCTATTGTACACACTTTCGGTCAGATCTTCTGAATACCGGATCTGCCGGATAACAATATCGATTAATTCGATGCCGAAGTCGGGGGTCGTTCTGGCCGCCGATTCATACATCTCCGTCGAAAGCTGCCTTCTTCCCTTCATCACCTTGGGCTGCTCAATATTGATTGTTATAAATTGGGCTATTTCTTCGATGTTTTCCCGGTCCTCTAACTGTTCCGTTCCTTCCTCTGGTATGATATCTTCAGCCTTCCGCTCTTTCTCGTTTATGATGTTGGAACTTCTCACGGCTTCACTTAAAGAGTTTTCGGAGATTATTGTACGGACGGAGCTTTCGATAACATCATCAAGACGGGAATATGCCTGTTCCATTTTGTTAAGGCTCTCATAAAACTTTATCGGATCGGTTATCTTCCAGCGGGCGGTGGAATCCACCCAGATGAACTGGTTTTCTTTTGTCGGAATCCGCCGGGGTTCACCGTCCCAGGAGAGAATCTTCTCCGGATATTTTACAACCGTATCCACCAGGGGAACTTTAAATTTGAGTCCGGCCTGCTGAGTAGAATGAATTATTTCTCCGAACCTGGTTACTACCGCCTGTTCTCCCTCTTCTACCACATAGAAAGGACCTATTATAAAAAATAAAATCACTACTATTGCGATAACGACAAGTATGGTTACTGTTTTTTTCACTGGGTACCTCCCTCGGGCGTCCGGTTCTGGAGACTCTTCAGAGGAATAAAATTTTCCAGATTTTTGTCGATCAGATCGGTACCTTCCGCTTCACCGAATATCTGCTCGATAGTCTCGTAATAGAGTCTGGTTCTGGTTGTATCCGGAGCTTTCCGGTATTCCTCAAGTATGGACAGGAATCTATCACTGTCACCCCGTGCTTCGTTTGTTCTCCGTGCCGCGTAGCCTAAAGCCTGTTCGATCAGCTGAGATGCCTGACCTCTGGCCTTCGGTACCTCCCGGTTAAACGCTTCCTTACCTTCATTAATTAGACGGTTCATGTCCTGAATCGCCCGGTTTACGTCTTCGAACGCGTCCTGAACCCGGCCGACGGGAGGAACGATGTTCTGAAGCCGCACCGAAGTGACGTTTATCCCGATTTCAAAATCATCAAATGTTTCGTTCATCAGATCCTGTCCGATCAGCTCGATATTAGCCCGTTCATTACCGATTACATCCAGAATAGCCCGGTCCCCCACCAGCTGGTTTATAATCGACTGGGAAACGTCCCGTATGGTTTTCTGTTTATCCTGAACCTTAAAGAGCCAGTCTTGGGGATTTACGATCCGGTACTGGATAATCCATTCCACATCGATGATATTAAGGTCACCGGTTAACATAATGGATTCTTCCGGATAATCACGCTCGGAAAAGGTTGATGTGACTCCGGAACGCAGCGTCCTGAATCCGAAAGATTCCCGCTGGATCTCTGTGATGGGTACGTTGTAATTTTTTTCTATCCCGAAGGGGAGTTTGAAATTCAAACCCGGCTCTACGGTCCGATTGTATCTGCCGAAGCGTAATACAACCGCTTGTTCCTGTTGGTCTACCACGAAAAAGCTGCTGGTTAAAAGAATGATTAAAGCGATTACCACCACAATGATAACAATCGTCTTTGGTTTCAAACTAAAAGGCAACTTCTGCGGATTACTGTTTCTATCCGACATGGCGCCTCCTTTTCATTTAAATTTTGAACTATTATAGATGATTTTGAAAGAAACATCAATTTACATTTGAAGGGAACAGCAATTCCGTTACATCAATTCCCGGTCAACTCCTTGGGTGATTGAAAATCGGCCATAATTTCATATAATATATAAACTTAGATCGGGTTGACCGGGA
>CAYLLE010000225.1:0-2616 GCA_964384485.1 uncultured Spirochaetales bacterium
ATGAAATTATGGCCTTTTCTTAATCACAAAAGGAGTTGACCGGGATTTGCTGGTGGTAGGTCGCTGTTAATTTATAATGTAATTTTTCTAAATTCCTGCTGGGGACACACGCCGCGCTTTTTGGTACCATTATCTGCATATCAGCCTGAGGAGGCATTTGCATGGATAAGGTATTCCTATCTCCCGGGGGAGACGACCGCGGCGCGGGCACTGTTGAGAATCCTGTTGGATCTTTACAGCGAGCTCTTCATATTGCCCGGCAGAAGAATGTATCGGTTATTGAACTTTCCGGCGGCACATATTCCATTACCAAACCGGTAAGATTGGGTCCTGAAGACAGCGGCCTTACAATCCAGGCTGCGCCGGATTCACAGCCTGTTCTGGACGGCGGTATTCGGGTGTCCCGTTGGAGGGAAGTTCAATTCAACGGCAAAACAGCCTTTTCCGCGAATGTAAAGCAATTGCTCCATGAACTGGACCGCCCTGTACACTCCCTTTTCGCGGGAGGAAAGCGCCGGAGCCGTTCAAGGTGGCCCCGGGAGGGCTGCTTCCTCCTCAAACCCAATACCGAAGAACCGGCAAAAGATCCGTTCCGCGGAACCAATAAACCGGTTCTAGCTGATCCGTCGGTAATTCCGGATGGCTGGGACCTTACGGGAGCGGACCTCCGGATCCTCCATAAGTGGGTGGATGAACGGATGCCGGTGGCCGCCTATAATTCCGAAACAGGTACGATAACTTCTCCGTTCCGGAGTATTCAGCGGATTACCGGAGAGGAATCCGGCTGGCGGGCGGAACGGGCATTTCTTGAAAATGTCCGGGAAGCCGTAACCGAGCCGGGAGAATGGTTTATTGATCAGGACGAGGGAATCCTCTATATCATTCCCTTCCCCGGAGAAACACCGGAGACCATGGAAGCGGTTATCCCGGCAGCTCTCCAGCTGCTCCGGCTGGAGGGCCGGTTTGATGAAACGCTGGAGCCGGTGAAGGATGTCCGTATCCGGGGATTGACGTTCCGGCACACCGACTGGGTACAGCCGGTCGGCGACTGGGGATACCGCTTCGATCCGTACACGGAAAAAGAGCATTGGCCGAAGCGGGATTCTTTTCATCACTTTATCAACAATAATGATTTTGATCCGTCCTTTCTGTACGCGGCGGTTCCTCAGGCGGCCCATGATGTTCCCGGTGTTATCAGACTGCGGGGGGCTCATTCCTGTCTGGTAGAAAACTGCACGGTAGAACATATAGGGTTATACGCCTTCGAACTCGGAGAGGGATGCCGGGATAATATTTTCCGGAAGAATACGATAACCGATGCCGGCGCCGGTGGATTTAACTGCGACGGCGGGAACGATCCCAGCCGGCCGGCCCTGCATCTCCTGCAGAATGTGATCCGTGATAATGAGATAAACGGAGCAGGGCGGGTGTTTCTGGCAGCCTGCGGGATCCTCATCTGCTTCGGCTCCGGGAACCAGGTGCTGGGTAACCACATTCATGACCTCCGGTATACGGGCATTTCATGCGGCTGGACCTGGAACCGGGATCATCAGATCGCCCGTGAAAATCTTATCGCCTATAATCATATTCATGATATCCGGGGAAAGGATGTCCTTTCGGATTTAGGCGGCATATACATCCTGGGCATCCAGCCCGGTACTACCCTGCGGGGAAATCACATACACGATATCGAATTCCATGCCTATGGCGGAAACGGAATTTATACCGACGCGGCAACGGGGAACACGGTAGTGGAAGACAATCTTATCTACAATATCAAAGGTTCAGGCATAATCGTGAACCATAAAAACTGTGAGAATATTTACCGGCGGAACGTGATCGCGTTTACCGGGGACGTACCGGTGGGGGTAATGCGGAATCCGAAGCGGTGGTTCGATGAATACGGTGATTTAGGCCGGGCCGGCACTCTAATATCAAATATATTCTGTACCGACGGAAAAGCTGTATACCGGTTCGCGGCCCATCCCAACGAATTTGAAATGGAAACTCTCGCGGCAATGATGGTATCTGAAGCGAACCTGATAGATTCCTCCTGTGCCGGAAATAGATTGTCCGGGAAGCCGCCTAAACTCGCCGCGGCGGGCTGGGAAAATAAACCCCTGATGCCCTGGATTAATTGGCTTGAGTTAGGGCAGGATCGGACTACTCTATACGGTGAACCGGGATTCACTAACCCCGCGGCAAGGGATTTCACACTCCCGCCTGAATCGGATGGCGCGAAAATGCTCAAGTCAGCGGTGTGGCATCCCTGCACGGATTCGGAAACTCCGTATCCTGATCCGCCCCGGGCCGAAAGAGATGAAAAGGAGCGGGATTATTTTATCGGAATTCCCGATGCCGGAGCACATGATCAGAACGGGTGACCGGGAGGCGGTTCGGCACGTTTAAAACAGAAAGCCTGCCCATGCCGCGCCGTACACAGCCGATAGGATTACCCAGATGTATCCCGGGAAGAACATCACCGCGGTCCGTTTCCGGTAGTCAAGCCAATCCTCTCTGCCGATACGGGCGAGTTTTCGTTCCTCCAGTCTGCCGTTCAGTATTCTCAGGATGATGAATACCCCTGCCCAAATAAGCATATAGACGGAAGATAGG
>CAYLLE010000226.1:0-2581 GCA_964384485.1 uncultured Spirochaetales bacterium
CCTCCGCACATTTTGGATTGGCGGATTCCTAAGTATATATACGACTGAGGGTTAGTCTGTTTTTATGTCCACGTTCAGTGGCATTACACGTGTCGTGAAACACCTGAACATTTATTATGGTATACGAGTAACTTAAAAATCGGATGTTCTTCTCTTCCATATAAAATCAACCAGAAAAGAAGCTGCCTAATCTCCGTATCCCCCCAGCATAGATCCTATGTTGTTCATACATTCCTCCTCTATTCCCGGCAGGTGCTTCCCTATAACCTACTCCCCGGAAAAAATCTCGAACTCTCCTATCTCCAGGGGTTCCCTGAATTCGGCCCGGACGGTTATCCTGAAGTCCAGGTGATTGATGCCGTTCTTGAGTCTGTTTCCGGAAATAGCCGTTCTAAAGAATCCGGCATGATAGGTTTTCCCCAGCCTTTCAACCGCCCCGTGGATCCGTTCCGGGAACTCCAGGGGAGTACCGTTTAATTTGATTTCCAATTGATCCTTGGGCATAAGATTCTGCACGGCGATATTGAGCTTGAAGTTTTCCGATTCCGGATCCTTGGTAAACCTGAACGGTAAAGCGGCGGATTCGCCGGGATCCATCAAGGCATACCGCTGGAAGGCGGCCCCTTTATCAAAAGCAAGGTATTCCCGGTAAAAATATTCGGGCTTCCGGCAGTAGAAAAAATGTTTCTTTGCCCCTTTATTCGCCTCCGGATCAACTGCTTCACGGAGTTCCGGATAGATCTGTCCGAAATCAAAGGTGTAGAAGTTATAAAAGCCGAAGTGCTCGGTACCCTGGCTCTTGACATTGTCGGCAATGGCCCTGATTTTGGGCAGGTCCAGAACCGAGTTATCTCCCAGGAGGGATACTTCACCTTTTTCAAAATCCTGAAAGGGACTGACGTTGCCGTGAGTCACGGGGATGACGGTACAGGAGGTATCCCGGGCCAAGGTAAACCATGGGGTAAAATCTATATTCCAGTCGGCGTAATATTTATCACCGGGAGAAACAAAATCCAGGAGGCCCTCTTTAATCCATTTTTCCACCTCCATGCCCTCCCGGCGGCAGAGTTCCAGGTCAAAGGGTACAACCGCCCCCAAAACCGAACCGGTCCCGGACCTTTTTTCATTAAGCAGTTTGCGGACTTCCCGGATATAACCGGTCAAATGCGGGGCGTTTTCTTTTTTCGGGTTGGACAGGAACGGCGGGGTTCTACTGAAGTCGAGCTGGAGTCCCTGGTAATCGTACCGGGTAAGGATCTCGTCTATGATGGAAAGGCGGTGCTGCCGTACTCCGGCGACCGCGTAATCCATGCACCGGAGTTTTCCGATGGATTTCCAGTCACGGAAGCCGAGATCTTCCCCGAGAGACCATTCTACATGCTGCCGTTCCCATTCGGCCCATTGCGATTCCCGGCCATGATGATCGTTCATCCGGATGTTTGCCAGGACTCTGACTCCCGCATCCCGTATCAGAGGAACAACAGTAGCCAGAGGGTCCGGATCTTCCGCGTGATATGGAGACTTTTTCATCGTAGGATTTTCCGTCCCGATTTCGGTGGGATAGTTGGTTAGGTCGGGTGAGGCAGTGTCCAAAGCTACCTGGTCCGGTTTTATTGATAACAAAAGGTCCGTAACCTCACGCACTTTATCCATCGATTCGGCCCGGTGAAATCCGTTTAAATCATCGGTGATTGCCAGCATGTTAACTCCTCAGGTGTTCAGATTATTGTGATTGTACGGTTTCTTCGAAGGAGTAACAAGGGAGGTAAGGAATTCTCATTTTAAACGAATAAATGGTGCTTTGAATCGTGGACAAAAATCAATGTAAAACGCTGTATTTGCTTTTTTTACCGTTTTGCCGTATACCATTTACATGGGAAAAAGCAGATCGGTTTTTCTGACTCTGACGGCCCTCCTCTTCTTCCTGCAGGGATTTCCCGGATTTGCCCAAGACCCGGGGGTTCTCTTTTCGGAGGGAGCCGAACTGTATCAGCAGGGCCTCTTCGAACAAGCCCTGTCCCGATTCAAAGAGGCGGCGGAAGGCTACTCCCGTTATCCGGACAGCAGAGATCAGTCAGCGTATGCCCTGCTCTGGGCGGGATTAAGTGTATTCGCCCGGGGTGATTATCCGGAAGCCCTTCCCCTCTTTGAAGACGCCCTCCTTCGGGCGGAAAAGAAGGCGTTTACCGATGCCGCACTGACCGCGGGTATTTACAAGGCCCAGATCTATATGTACATGGGCAGATACAACCTCGCCCATGAACAATACATAAAGACCCTGGACACGGTCCGGATCTCCGGTTTTACCGCGTATTATCCTTCGGTGTATCAAGGTCTGGGAGATATTAACTTACTCTGGGGTAAATACCCGGAAGCGGAGGAGTATTACCGGAAGGGATTATCCTTCGCCGAGGACCTCAACTACCTGGACAATGAGATTGCCCTGCGGCAGGCTCTGGCAAAATCCGCGGTTCTTTCCGGCAGATTTGATGAGGGAATCCTGCAGATTACCGGGCTGTTGGAGACTCCCGGAATAGAGAAGTCCGGGATGTATCCTTCCATTCTGAACAACCTCGGCATA
>CAYLLE010000227.1:0-2559 GCA_964384485.1 uncultured Spirochaetales bacterium
GGAATTGCCGCATATTTTTTTTCGCGGAAAAACGGCAATTTCCGGTGATCCCGATTTATGTAATTGCTTTTAATAAAACAATTTATAAATTTTAATACGAATGTGATCACCGGAAATTGCTGTTACGTCCGGGGCTGTGTTGCAGAAATTATTGGGAAAAGTTATATTCAATAAAAGATAATGACGTACGGATATTTTGACTGGGCGGCCACTGCCCTGCCGGAGAAAGATATTCTCCTTCAGTCGGCGGAAAAAGCATACACTATTTACGGAAATCCGTCCTCGATCCATACCCCCGGGAAAAAAGCACGGGAACTCATTGAAGAATGCCGGATCAGATGCGCGGAGGCCTTAGGCTGCCCTGGAAACAACGTTTTTTTTACCGGCGGCGGCACAGAGGCCAATAATCTGGCGGTTCTGAGTCTGCTTCAGCGGCCCCGGAAAGGACATATCATCACCAGCATGGTTGAACATCCTTCGGTTTACGGACCCGTTTCTTATCTGACCGGACAGGGATTCACCGTCACCGAAATACCGGCGGAAACAAGCGGTATTATCGATCCTGATGTTTTAGGCGATGCTGTCGGGGATGATACGTTTTTCGCTGCCGTGATGGGGGTGAACAACGAGACGGGGGCTGTCCAGCCTGTGAAGGAAATCGGTGAAATTCTCCGGCACTCCGGCAAACGGAAGATTCATCTGCACTGTGATGCCGTTCAGGCCGCAGGAAAGACAGGCCTAGCCGAAATCCTTGCCGCGGCAGATACCGTTACCGTGAGCGCCCATAAATTGGGAGGACCCAGGGGCGCGGGAATCCTTGTTTCGAAGCAAAAATTGGATCCGGTTCTCACCGGAGGCGGACAGGAACGGGGGATCAGGCCGGGAACGGAAAATCTTCAGGGGATATACGGAATGACCCTGGCTCTGGAAAAAGCACTCCGGGAACAGAAAGAAAACAGGATCCATACTGAAACGATTGAAAAACAGCTGATTTCCGGGATCCGGGAAATTGAGGGGAGCAGGATGTTACCGAAAGACCGGCAGGCGGGAGATCCCCGCTATTCCCCATACATCATTACCGCGGCTTTTCCTCCGGTACCCGGAGAGGTATTGCTTCGGGTTTTAAATGATGAAGGATTTCAGGTCTCTACCGGATCGGCATGTTCATCCCGGAAGCGGGACTACCGGGTACTCCGGGGAAGCGGTGCCGATGATCAAACGGCAGGTTCAGCCATCCGCGTCTCTACCGGTCCCGGCAGTTCACCTGAGGAAACTGCGGCTTTTTTGTCCGCCCTTAAACACGCGGTAGAAACACTTAGATAATGGAGCAGCCTGTGAACGAATCTTTTTATCTGTTAAAAATCGGTGAACTTATGCTCAAGGGAAAAAACCGCTCATTTTTCGAAAAGACTCTGAAGAACAATATAAAGAAAATGTTCCGGGAGTATTCTCCCCGGATCGATACCAGGTCCGGACGTTTTTATCTGACCCTATCCGGAATCGAAAAAAAGGAGGCTGAATCCCGGCTGGAATCGGTTTTCGGAATCAACGCGTTTGCCGAAGCGGTCCGGTGTCCGAAGGAGATGAAGGCCCTGGAGAGAACTGCCCTAAGGCTGCTTGACAAGACGCCTGACGGCGGCACCCGGACATTCAAGGTAAGGGCGAAACGGACTGATAAATCATTCCCGGCGGATTCTTATGAAATTTCCTGCCGTTTGGGTGATGTCATCCGGGAAAACTTCCCCGGTTACACCGTGGATGTCAAAAATCCGGACATTACACTCAATGTGGAGGTCCGGAACAACGCCTACCTGTATATCGATTCCTCCCGCGGAGCCGGCGGACTGCCTGCAGGAGTCGCGGGAAAGAGCATTCTCCTATTATCCGGAGGCATCGATTCACCTGTCGCCGGCTGGATGATGGCAAAACGGGGACTTACTATTGATGCCGTGCATTTCCATTCTTATCCGTACACATCGAATGAAGCCCTGGAAAAAACAAAAACCTTGGCCCGTATTTTGGCAAAGTATCAGGCGGTTAGAAACTTTTTCGTCATCCCTTTTACCCAAATACAGCTCGCGGTCAAGAAAAAAGCTCCAGCCTCGGAAGGCACCCTTTTAAACCGTGCCTGTATGATGCGGATCGCCCATCTGAAAGGACTCGAAACCGGAGCCGGGAGCCTTATCACCGGTGAAAGCCTCTCCCAGGTGGCGAGTCAAACCCAGGCCAGTCTTAGATTCTCCGGCAGCATGACTGATCTGCCCGTTTTCAGACCCCTTATCGGGTTAGACAAGGAGGAGATTATCAGGACGGCCAGAAAAATCGGCACATATGAAACCTCGATCCTTCCCTTCGAAGACTGCTGCACGGTATTTTCTCCCGCCCACCCGCTGATCAATCCTGATTTCGAGAAAATTTCAGAGTCATTTCACGCTCTTGAGATCGATACGATGATGGAAGAGGCTGCCGGGAAAGCTGAAAAGATACAAATGATCGGGTAAGATGCTCCGGGTAGAACCGGGGGATTACTCCCCCGGAGCCCCCACAGAACCGGACGAG
>CAYLLE010000228.1:0-2546 GCA_964384485.1 uncultured Spirochaetales bacterium
AAAAAATGCTGTATTAATCTAATCTAATCTCGCTTCACAAGATACGCTAATTCCTCTGCCGCCGAATTCAGAAAAATTGACGGGATTTTCCGGCCCCTGGTAAATCCTGCTTCAGCTAATATTTGAATTCCAAACTCACGGCACATCCGCTTGAAACTTTTCCCGGAACAGACTGCGCCTCCTGCGCGGAAGACCGGAATACTGCCTTTGAGCATCACATAATGCCGAACCGGCATGTAGCCGAAGTTTTCAAACAGTATTATGCCGAAACTGCCGATCCGGACAATCTCCTTGAGTATTTGTCCGGGATTTTTCACTGCTTGAAGTGTACGGCTTAAAACAACATAATCGAAGCTGTCTGATGGAAACTCGTTTAGCCCTTCTTCAATATCACTCAAAAATACGGGCACTCCTTTGGAAAGACACTGAAGCACCATGTCTGAATCGATATCAATTCCATGTCCCCTGATTCCTTTCTCCTTTTTTAGACTGGTAAGAAGGCTTCCGTCACCGCATCCCAAATCCAAAACCCGGGAACCGTCGGCTACATGCGGGAACAGCCAATTGATAAATCCAGATCGTGTTCTCTCATCCATTTGTCAATGACGCCATAAAACTGCTGATGAGATCTGTTTGTTTCGTTGTTTCCAGGAGAAATGAATCATGCCCGAATGGGCTCTTGATTTCAGCGAATGATACCTCGGAACCGCCCTGCAGGAGCGCGTAAGCCAGTTCTTTTGACTGAACGGTAGGGTAGAGCCAATCCGATGTAAATGAGATTAAAAGAAATTTCACAGGGGATCCGGAAAAGGTGTCTTTTAACGCATCGGCAGTTTCTCCCAGGGAGAAGTAGTCCATCGCTTTGGTTAAATAGATGTAGGAATTTGCGTCGAATTTTTTTACAAATTTTTCACCCTGATACTGAAGATAACTTTCTACCTGGAACAGATCGTCGAAGTCATATCCGTAGGTGTTCCGGTCTCTGAGTTTTCTGCCGAATTTAATTCCCATCGACTCTTCGGACAGATAGGTGATGTGGCCGATCATTCTGGCTATTCCCAATCCCCGTCTTGGCACAGTACCCCGGCTGTAGTATCTGCCCTCAAGCCAATCCGGATCGGACATTATGGCGTTCCGTCCTACGGCGTTGAACGCGATACCCTGGGGTGAAAGCCGGGGAGTTGACGCGAGAACCGCGGCTGAATGCAGACGATGGGGAAACGTAACCGCCCATTGCAGAACCTGCATACCCCCCATGGATCCCCCGGCGGCATGCAGGAGTCTGCTGATCCCGAGGGACCGGATCAGTTTCTCCTGGGCTATTACCATATCTTTGATGGTAATAACAGGAAAGGAAAGACCGTAAGGTTTGCCGGTTTCAGGGTCAGCGGCAGCCGGGCCGGATGAACCGGCGCATCCGCCGATTACATTGGAGCAGATTACAAAATATTTGTCCGTATCATAGGCTTTCCCCGGTCCGATCATGCTGTCCCACCATCCGGGATACTTGTCTTCCGGGGTATGATATCCGGCGGCATGGGCATCGCCTGAAAATGCGTGCAGAATTAAAACGGCATTGTCTTTGCTCCCGTTCAGTTCACCGTACGTTTCATATTGTATGGTAAGAGGTGAATGTGTACTCCCGCTCTCTAAAGAGATGCCCTCTGGAAAGGTTGCCTGGTTCGGTTCTATACCGGTAAACATTGAACTTTCCCGGCTTTTAGAATCGTTCATAATCCTATAATTATTACACATATGAGTTGTTGCAAAAACCCTTTAACCATGGTAATTTGCATCAGCTGTTATGATACTATATTCTCTTTTCGCGTCACCTATAATTTTATTAACGATAACGGCTTTATTCGGCAGCGCGGCTGTAGTAAAGCAGGTTTTTGTCTCGTTCGGCAAAGGACTTCTCGCCTTTTTTCCGGTGTACGCGGTTATTCTGGTCATTCGGAGAATTATTAGTGCTCCGTTTGATTCGCCGCTCCTATATTTTGATGTCCTTTTTACCGATTTCCTGTTTCCCCTGATATTCGCGGGACTATTATTCATGCTTTTAAGCTACCGGCAAATGAATGATACGAAACAGAATCAGGTCTTTGTAACCGCCGCATTTCTGTCCGGTTTCTATACTCTCTACGGACTCGCTGAACTGCTTCAGCTTGGGGGTATATATGATGCCTACATCCTGTTTTACCGTCCTACACTGTGGGTAGGAATTATTATTTTTCTCCCTATTTGTATTCAGGGAATATTCTCAGAATACGGAACACGGAAGTTAATTTATGCGGGATTATTACTTTTGCAATTACTCCTGTTTACCTTCATTCCCGTTCTCTGGGTTTTAAATTATCATACTCTTTCGTTTTTACTTCTTCTAATTTTAACCGGAGCCGCGGGAACGGGAATCTATTTCTTCGGACGGAGCTTGGTGTAGATTGGTGTAACTGCCGGCACAGCCGGCCGGGTACTATCCGGCCGGTTTTTCTGCGCGGGTTGTAAGCCAGCAATTCCCGGTGATCACATTCGCATTAAAATTTATA
>CAYLLE010000229.1:0-2492 GCA_964384485.1 uncultured Spirochaetales bacterium
GTAATAAAACAATTTATAAATTTTAATGCGAATGTGATCACCGGGAATTGCTGGATTGCTGAATAAAAAATTGCCATAATGAATATGAATATATATAATATGAGAACATGGCAAGCTATAAATCAGAACAGGGTAAAATGATCAGCACCAGGATACACGAAGAAAGGTCGGAGCTGGCAGCAAAAGTCATCGACATCCAATGGGAACGTAATCCCGATTATTCCGCCCGGTACGGTAAAATCGGCAGGGATAAATGCAGACAGGATACTGAATATCATTTTCTCTATCTCTCCCAAGCCGCCGCGTCTGATTCGTTTACTCTATTAAGGGAATACCTGGAGTGGGTTAAGATTCTTCTCCGGAATCTGCATTTATCTATCCCCGATTTTCAAAAAAACCTGGAAATTATACGGGAGGTGATCCAGCAGAAATACGGAGAAAGCGCGGACCAGGTTCTTTCCCTTTTGGATAAGGGATTACAGGTATTTCCGGAACTCCCGGATAAAAGTGAATCTAGCATTACCAAAGAGAACCCTTATTTTGAGTTAGCTAAAACGTATCTCGAAAATTTACGGACAGGAAATAGGCAATCGGCTGTGGAAGCGGTAATGAATTCTTATCAGTCCGGTGTTTCGATTAAAGACCTTTATACCTATGTTTTTCAGCCCGTCCAGATTGAATCGGGAAGGCTGTGGCAGTCAAATGAGATAAGTGTGGCCCAGGAACATTTTATTACGGCGGCTACTCAGCTTGTTATGGGCCGGCTTTATCCCTTTTTGTTTCAGGGTGAGCGGAAAGATCTCGAGTTTATGGGGAGCTGTGTCGGGAATGAGCTTCATGAAATAGGAATCCGGATGATATGTGATTTTTTCGAGATGGAAGGATGGAACACCTATTACATAGGCGCAAACATTCCTGTCCGGGAAACTATCAAGGCGGTAGAGTCAAGAGCGCCCGACGTCCTCGGATTGAGCACAACAATATCATATCACCTGAAAGATTTAGAGAAAATCATACAGGCGGTCAGAAGTTCAGAAAAGTGCGCCGGAACAAAAATAATGGTCGGAGGAATGCCCTTCAATAGAGATCCGGAACTGTGGAAAACCTTCGGAGCCGACGGAACTGCCGTTTCCGCTGAACAGGCAATCCGCGAAGCGGTCAGACTGGTGGAGGAACGGGAATGAAAGAAGAGGGGCTCAAGGGATACGCCTTTGTCTGCGACTCTAAGGGAATCATACAGGAGATAATAGTAAATAACCTCGAGACCGATTCTCCCCCGGTACGGGGAATGAACCTGGCATCCCTGGTGGTACCGGAGGAAACGGGAAAATGCCTTAATTTTCTCGAAGAGATAAAAACAAAGCGCCTCGTATTTGACTGGGAAATGGTCATTTCTTCCAGGCGTGAATTAATTCCGGTATATTTTTTCGGCGGTGAGTTTGACGGGGGTATCTTTATCGGAGCCGCGAAAAGACGGGAGTCGGCGGATAAATTCTATGAAGAATTTATGCGAATCAACAATGAGCAGATTAACGCGCTCCGTATCGTCCAGAAAGAACATCACGAAAATGAAAATCTATACTTCGAACTTGCTAAACTGAACAACGAATTAGTCAACCTTCAGCGGGATCTCTATAAAAAAAACCAGGAATTGGAACGGCTGAACGAAATTAAAAATCAGTTTATAGGCATGACCGCCCACGATCTCCGGAATCCGCTGGGTTCTTTCAGCTCGATCTGTTCTCTCCTTTTAGATGAAGATTACTCGAGTCTCGATTCTGAGCAGCGGCAGCTTATCGAAGAAATGGAAAAATACGCGAAACATATGCTCTCCATGGTTAATGATCTTCTGGATATTACCACGATTGAATCCGGAAAAATGAATCTGAAATTTCAGAGGGGGGATATTTCGGATTTCACGGAACACGCGGTTACCATTCATAAACCCCTGGCCGACCGTAAAAATATATCTCTGACTTACGAGAACAAAATCGGCAGGTACGAAACCGAATTCGACCATGAAAAGATACAGCAGGTGATCGCGAACCTCATCACCAATGCCATCAAATTTTCTTACCCGGGCAGTCGTATAAAAACAATTGTGAGCCCTGCCGGTTCCGGAGCAAAAATATCGGTCGCCGATGAAGGTCAAGGCATACATGAAAATGAGCTTTCCAAATTATTCAGGCCCTACGGCCGGACCAGTACCAGGAGTACCGAAGGAGAACCGAGTACCGGTTTAGGACTGGCTATCAGCCGGAGGATAGTCGAGGCGCACGGCGGAATAATCGAGGCTCAAAGCAGCGTGGGAAAAGGTTCTGTTTTTTCATTTATCATACCCGACAGAGCAGAAATAAAAGGCGCCTGATCCAGCAAATCCCGGTCAACTCCTTTTGTGATTAAGAAAAGACCATAATTTCATATAATATATAAATTCAGATCGGGTTGACCGGGAATTGCCGCATATTTTTTTCGCGGAAAAACGGCAATTC
>CAYLLE010000230.1:0-2476 GCA_964384485.1 uncultured Spirochaetales bacterium
AGGCTGCCGGGGTTTGGCCGCGGTTGGTGTTCTGGGGGTGAGAGCTTTGATTCGGCCAAGTTTTGCTTTATTTCCTCTACCTCTCTAACTTCAGCCAATCCTTGGAAACCAGTGACTATGCCTTTCCACCGTTCCAATAATCCGCGCAAATCCGCGATAATCCGCGGTTCTTTCCCTAAGGCGAACCGCGGCCGGAAGCGGCGGCTGTTTTGAAATGAGACAAACCTCTTTTGTAACTGCGGTTAGGATTTGCTCGGATAAACATACATTGATTAAGACGAGGTATAGCCAAAATCCACACCATGTATAGACACTGTCTACACATCGTCTACACATCGCCTATACCCGGCCTACAAATTGTCTTAAACAAAATATGTTTAATCTGCGTTACTCGGCAGCCGCCGGTCACAAAATCCGTGTCCATCGGCCCGCTATCTCTATCCTCTGTTCTGAAGGTTTGACAGCGGCAATATTTCCGCCTAAAGTATGGAGTAATGCCTCGAAACGTGGACATAAGGAGAAACAATCATGAAGATGAGCAGCAGAGAACGGATTAAGGCAATCGCGGAAAGAAAAAAAACCGACCGGCCGGGATCAAGTTTACGGGCAACCCCGGAGGCATGGGAATCGCTCCGGAAATATTTCAATGCCGGTTCCAACCAGGAAGTTATGGATATCCTGGATATCGATATCCGCTTCGCCGCTCTTCCTTACGCGGGTCCGAAGGACAGGATTCCCGCTCCTTTAGGCAGCGAAGGCACGGATATCTGGGGCTGCAGAACGAAAAAGGTGACAAACGATTTCAATTCCTATTTCGACTTCGATTATCATCCCTTAAAAGAAGCAGAGACCTTAGACGACATCGCTGCTCACCAATGGCCCGATCCGGACTGGTGGGACTACCAGGCGCTGCCGGATATAATTCAGGAGCTGCATCAGACCGGGGAACGGGCGGTGCTTTATTTTGCCGGAGGAATGTTCGAAACTCCCTGGTACATTAGAGGGATGGAGCCTTTTTTGATGGACCTATATACCAATCCCGATATGGTCGATGAAATTTGCAAGCGAGTCGGCGATTACTATACGGGAAGACTGGAACGGGTATTGGAGACGGCCGGTGACAGGATCGATATTATAGGTTCGGGAGGCGATATCGGCACCCAGCGTGGTATGATGATTGATCCGGAGATCTGGCGCAAGGAGATAAAACCTCACACCGCCAGACTTATTACTCCTTACAAAGAGCGCGGGTTCATAACGTTTTATCACTCGTGCGGTTCCATCGTTCCGGTAATCGAGGACTTTATCGAGCTGAAGCTTGACCTTTTGGAACCCGTCCAGGTCAGTGCCCATGGGATGGATCCCCAATCCTTGGCAGACCGGTTCGGAGAACGAATATCTTTTCACGGCGGTATCGACGAACAGGAAGTACTGCCCCACGGAACACCGGGAGAAGTATATGAAAACACCCTGCTGACCATTGAACAGCTTGGAAAATACAACGGGTTCATAGCCGCGCCGTGTCATCAGGCGCAAAATGACACCCCTCCGGAAAATATAGAAGCGCTTTTTAAGGCTGTAAAAGATTATCCCGGCCGGAAGTAAAGTTAAGGCATAACTGATCTTCGCACCTGTTCCCGATTATATATCCTCGTTTGGAAGGTGCTGCCCGGCTATTTTTAATATTCTTTCGGCAGTTTGATATGCTTCCCGGGCTTGTTTTTGCGTATAAACTTTATAAGGGACGGTTCCGGGAAGACCATTTGGGTAGCGGGTTGGTATGTAGTATTGATCGAGTATACCGCACTCAATTATAAGCTCTTTTTCAAAATTCAATTCTTTGGACAGCTCTACTATAGAATGACCGAATACAATCCTTTTCTTAAGTTTTCCGTAATGGATTGATTTTAGGGCTTTTTCCGCAACCTGCTGGCATTGAAAACAAACCTGAGCGTAGAAACCGCCCGTAATTCCCAGGGCCGCGTATGAAAGATCATTTTCCGCTTGATTCAGCCACCGCAGGGCTTCCGCTCTGCTCTCCTTCAATAATGTACCCCTTTTTTATTATATCCTTTATGAAGTATCTGCCGGGTTCTGATAATATCTCATCCAGCTCTTCCGGTGTGTAGATAAGCATATCCGGGTTCTTTAGATCCAGGTAAAGGTCGAATATTTCTCTGATCCGTTCGAAGAATGGAAGAGTTGTGTGCCGGATGACAACAAGATCTACGTCACTGTATTCATCCTGATCACCTTGAACGATGGAACCGTAAAGATGCACCCGGATAAAATCCGCTGAGTGCCGCCGAAGAATTTTTTGAACTCCTTCCAGGGTGATCATGATGTAAGTATACAGCAATAAAGCAGCCCCCGGGAAGAGGGAGCTCAGCAAATCCCGGTCAACTCCTTTTGTGATTAAGAAAAGACCATAATTTCATATAATATATAAATTTAGATCGGGTTGACCGGGAATTGC
>CAYLLE010000231.1:0-2416 GCA_964384485.1 uncultured Spirochaetales bacterium
CATCTGAAAAGTCTGTATTCTCGAAAGTTTCGAAATCTTCAGGATTCGAAGTCCCCATCTGGCTCTCGTGCTGGATTTTCCAGCCCACCGGAGCTTGTTCGGCCAGCAATTCCCGGTGATCACATTCGCATTAAAATTTATAAATTGTTTTATTAAAAGCAATTACATAAATCGGGATCACCGGAAATTGCCGTTTTTCCGCGGAAAAAATATACGGCAATTCCCGGTCCCCCCGTTCTAAATTTATATATTATACGAAATTATTGCCTATTCTCAATCACAGAAGGAGTTGACCGGGATTTGCTGTTAAGGGATAACCTGGGCAGCATACGCGCCGGGGGTCCAGCCGGTTTTTTGTTTAAAAATCCGGATAAAATGAGAGAGATTCCCGAATCCCGCGTCCATCGCGGTTTCGGTTACGCTCCTGCCTTCACTCAGCATAATCCGGGCAAGCTGAATCCTTTTCTGAATCACATACTGCTTTGGTGTAAAAGAAGTACACGATTTAAAGTAATCGCTGAACCGATTCCCCGACATCCCGAACTCCCGGGCAAGATCACTTAGACAGATATCATCCCGGATGCGGCTGTCTATGTACCGCAGGACCTTCTCGATTTTCTGCTGCCCCGGGGATTTCTCCGGTTTACCGGCGGATTGACTGCTGTACAATTCATTAATAAAGAGGAGTAATTCCGTAAGGACAAGCCGGAGCCGGATGATGCTGCCGTTTCCAGGCTGTTTCTTAAGCTGATGTCCCCGGTTATACAGGCTGATAAAATATTTCCGCTGTTCCCGGTTAAGCTGCCGGTGATGATTAAAATCGTCACCCCGTCTTCTAAAGCAGTCGAGCAGATCGATTTCACCGTTGTTCCATGGGGTAATGAACTCCGGCTGAAATAAAATGATATATCGTTCGTAGGGCGTGCCTTCCGGGGGCATGGAAACATGCACATCAAACCCGTTGAACAACATCAACCCGCCTTCCTCCAGTGTATACACCCGGTTCCCCACAAGGTACCGGATTCCCGGTACGGCGGCATAAAATATCTCATAGATGTCGTGGTAATGCCACGGCGGACGGTAGCCTCCGACGCTGATGTGATGACTGAACATGACATCCTTTTTAATAAGCGCTTTTCCCGGTTTCATCCGTTTCATGGGACAAATTGTACCCCCATATTGGTGATTAATGCAAATAAAATGGGTGATTACCGCAAGTTTTATGCGAAATTCCCTGGTACAGTATGGGCATGGAAACTTTGGAACGGTATTTACAGGATATTGAAGAACGGCTCATACCGGAGCAGGAAGAAGAAATAATCAGCGTCTGGAAAACTTTCGCGGCTGGAAAGTCGGATGCCCCGATTTTTTCGCCCCGAAGAAGCGAGGTGCCTCCTTCTGTTGAATGGCCGGAGATCCATATAAACGACGCGCTGGAAAGCGAAGAACTCATGGTTATTCATCAGTTCAAGATGGTGTCGGACCGGATGCAAAACGGTTTCGGCGGGATCTTCACCGTCCGCTCCAATTACGGGGTCGGAATCATGCCGTCACTGTACGGCGCGGAACTTTTCATCATGCCCCGGGAACTGCACTGCCTTCCGAATGTGAAGCCGATTCCGGGCGGCGGAACGGCAATGCGGGAAATCGTACATGGTGATACTCCCGATTTCAGCAGCGGCTGGGGAGATAAAATCTTCCGGGTCGGCAGGATGTACCGGGATATCTTTTCCCGGTATCCGAAAATTAATGCCTGCATTCAGACCGATCATCCGGACTGTCAGGGACCCATGGATGTCTGCGAGCTTCTCTGGGGAAGCGATATCTTTATCGCGCTGTACGACGAGGAAACTCTGGTTCATGATCTGCTGAAACACGTCACCAACACATACAAGAAATTCCTGGATGCCTGGTTTGATCTTCTGCCTCCGAAACACGGACTGCACAGCTACTTCGGAAACAGCCACTACGGGAAGATCTGTGTCAGAGACGATTCCGCCATGAATCTTTCTCCGGAGATGTATGAAAAGTTCATCATGCCGTATAACATGGAAGTTCTTGAGCACTTCGACGGCGGTCTTATTCATTCGTGCGGCAGAGTTGATCACTATGTACCGTTTTTATCGGAGATGAAGAAGGTCTACGGCTTCAATATGTCTCAGCCGGAATACAACGACATGGAGATTGTCTACCGCCATACCGTTGATAAAGGAATACCGCTATTGGGACTAAAACGGGAAACGGCGGAGGAAGCCGTTAAAAACGGCCGGGACCTGAAAGGGCTCGTTTCGGTGTAATCAGGCACGGGCACAGCTGAACTCGGATTTATTCAGAACTGATGCGAAAATTGTTGGAGAGACTTTTTTTCTGATTTTTTTGAAGCAGAAATAAAAAAAACCGGTAAGTAAAGGTGGAG
>CAYLLE010000232.1:0-2339 GCA_964384485.1 uncultured Spirochaetales bacterium
AACCCATACAGACCATTCGGCTAAAAAACTTCTTCCCTGGATTAACGGACTTTTAGATGCCGGCGAAGAGTATTTTAAAACCCACAGTAGACCTCTTTTCTCAAGTCATATGCTTGAGCGTTCTGAAGAGAGTCTGGAAGAAAACATGGAGATGTCTAAAAAGTACCTTGAGAGAATGAGCAAGATCGGAATGCTTATTGAAATAGAGCTGGGTATCACCGGTGGAGAAGAAGACGGTGTAGATAACTCTGATCGTCCCGCGGAAGACCTTTACTCGAAACCGGAGGAGATCGACTTCGCATTTACTGAATTAAGCAAGGTGAGCGGTCGATTTACAGTTGCTGCCGCTTTTGGAAACGTCCATGGTGTATACAAACCGGGTAACGTAAAACTGACTCCCACCATCCTCCGGGATGCTCAGAAATACATCAAAGAGCAGCACAGCATCTCCGCGGAAAACCCTGTGACTTTCGTATTCCACGGCGGATCAGGTTCAACTGTCGACGAGATCCGGGAAGCCATTGGTTACGGTGTTGTAAAAATGAATATAGATACTGACACTCAGTGGGCAACCTGGAAAGGCATTCTGAATTTTTACAAAGAGAACGAAGCTTATCTCCAAAGCCAGCTGGGTAATCCCGACGGTGAGGATAAGCCAAACAAGAAGTATTACGATCCAAGAAAATGGCTGCGCGCAGCACAGGAAAGCATGGTTGCCCGTGTGGTAAAAGCATTTGAAGATCTAAACTGTGTAGGCAGAAACTAAATAAATTTCGCTAAAACATTTAAAGCCCTCACTGGAAAACTGGTAGAGGGCTTGTTTATTTACCTTTTGCCCTAAAATCCAGGCATAGGTATGATTCACCCTAAAGGATGGTATCACCATGAGCACAGAACTGGAACTCTTTAAAGCAACCGTGAATCATGAAGCGCATGATGGATTTTTATACAAAGCAGGATTTACCCCGGACCTGCACCGGCGGTTATTGACGAGCCTGAACATCAGGGAGGATGAACTGGCGGATCACCTGGGATTCTTCTCTCCCGTCAATGTACAGCCGACTCCTCTCCGGGAAATCCGGGAGCAGGATGTGGTTCCATTTTATAATGATATGGAAATCCCCGAGGGATCATTCTTTAACTCATTCGGTGTGTTAAATGTACCCGGGAGTATGTATCATTTTACCCGTTTTGTAAGTCCCCTGAGAAACAGGACAACCCTAAAGGAAGTCGAAGCGTTTCCGTTTCTGAGCCCGGAGGACTACAGCGAAGAGGGCATGGCTGAACTGGTACGGGAAACACACCAACAGGGAAAGGCGGCCATGTGCTTTTGCGGTCATATGTACGAAACCGCCTGGCAGATCAGGGGGTATGAACAGTTTCTTATGGATATGGCGGCTAATCCGGAGATATGCGAATATATCTTTGACCGGATTTTCGAGAAAAACCTGAAGATTGCCTCCGCCGCGGCCCGGGCCGGCGTCGATATGCTTTCCACCGGTGATGATGTGGCCAACCAGAATGCCCTGATGTTCGCCCCGGAAATGTGGCGGAAGTATATCAAATCCCGGTGGGCCAAGGTGTACGAGGCGGTCCGGAGTATTAAACCGGATATTCAGATTTGGTACCACAGCGACGGGAATATAACGGACATCATCCCCGAACTCATCGATATCGGGGTGACCATTCTGAACCCCCTTCAGCCGGAATGTTTGGATATTTACCGGCTGAAAAAGAGGTACGGGAAACATCTGGTGTTCGACGGAACCGTGGGAACCCAGACCACCATGCCCTTCGGTACACCCGAAGACGTTCGGCAGGTGATCCGGAACCGGAAGGAAAAACTCGGCCGGGACGGCGCGCTCATCCTGTCGCCCACCCACGTCCTTGAACCGGAGGTGCCTATCGAGAATATTATTGCGTTTGTGGACGCCTGCCGGGAAGGATAGGTGAATTCCCCCGGCCCTTTCAGGTTCTACGGACACTGCCGGTATTTGTTCCCATTGCGGGTACGCGAATCTGACCAGCTTTGACCGGGTCTGTCCGGGATGTAAAAGACCCGAATAAAATTCCCGCTGTAAAATCCGCCGGCTCTAGCGGTACTGTTTTAGCGTGCGGTTTAACCGTTTCTTGATCATCCCGACCAGTTCCGGCGGGTTTTCTACCATTATATATTCTCCCCATCCTAGTACAAAGTACATCACCTCTTCGAGCTGGTTTGTGGGGAAGGACAGACGCAGGCGGCCGTCGGCAAGAATATCAACCTGCTGCTTTTCATGCCATTGCCGTTCGGTGAAATACCCGCTGACTTCCGTTGAAATGATCAGTTCCACCGTATA
>CAYLLE010000233.1:0-2209 GCA_964384485.1 uncultured Spirochaetales bacterium
GGGCAGGTTCTTTCTGGATAGCGGAAGGGCCGGACCAGAGCTGGCAGATTTACGATTGACGGTATGAACTCTCCGGAAGTAAACTTAAATCCGAGGAGGCGGTTATGGCAGAACTAAAACCGGTTTTCGAACGGCTTAAGAGTATTCTAAAGCGGCACGAAGAAACGCTTTCGGTTGTCTCGGACGATCCTGAATACGTTCATCTAGGGCTGTATCCGGAATGTATCACCGATGCGCGGCGCTCAGACGATTGTTCCAATATTCCCGGCAGTCAGAATGAAGCGTATCAAAATCTGCTGCAGTGATTTTTTCCAGTTTATTTTGAAGTACCGGTTCGAAAGGGAGAATACAATCAAAAACAGCTGACTTCCGCGGCTCCATTAATACCGAAATTTCTTCATTTGGTAGTCCCCTGCCGTTTAATTTGTTGCAGGAAAATACTTTTTTATTTTCAAAACATAATCCGGTTATGAATCAAGATGTAAATTTTCATTAATTTCATCGTACGGGGGATACATAGGGGGAAGAGAATTCGGCTTATATGTCGGCGTTCGGTAATACGCGTACCCGGGAAAATTCCCCATGTTCCGGGCGGTAATTCTAAGACAAATAACCGGGATATCCTGCCGGTTTTCCAATTCAGCTTTATAGAGTTCATTCAATTTGTCTTTTTGTTCCTCCGAATACATGCAGCCCATTGTACTCATATATGCAGCCTGCCAATGAGTTCCCTTGGGCGGATTTACCGCCATTTCGCCGGTATCAGTTGTGACAAACATGATCAGACTGTATTCCATGGACGGTTCAATCTGCCTGGAGTGAATAATCGGGAGAAATCCGTTTTCCAATCGGCTGACTATTTCATACCGGTAATGATTTTGCCGCTTCATTAAAACTTATTTCTTGGACCGGAGTTTCATAATATGCTTCCGAGTATGTAAACAAAAAGAAAGCAGCCTGACCGATTTTGCGTATCAAAACGGGTATTATGATCAGTCCCATTTTATCCGGGATTTTAAAGCGTATACCGGGTATACCCCGAAGGGCTTCCTGACCGCCTATCCCGATTACAATACCGAAGACATTTCCGATCCGGCAGAACCCGCTCCCCGGTAGATCATTCCGGAAGTTTTTGTCTGTTTTTTACAATTCCAAAACCAACCCTTGCGGTAAATTCCCTCCATATCAAGACAGGAGGGAATGGATGAACACAGACATTCAAATCAGAAATCTGACAAAGAAGTATCCGAAAGGGGTGCGGGCGCTGCGGGAGGTGAGTTTGGATGTTCCCCGGGGCCGATTTTTTACACTTCTTGGACCAAATGGCGCGGGGAAATCGACACTGGTAAAAATACTCACCACATTGGTGCTGAAGGATTCCGGAGAAGTTCTAATCAGAGGAGTAAATCCGGAGAAGGAATTCTCACGGATTCAGCAGATCATCGGGGTTGCTTCCCAGGATAATGAAATAGATCCCGATGAAACCGTGGAGAATCTTCTCCTCTTTCAGGGACGAATTTTCGGATTATCCAAAAATGATGCTGAAAAGCGGACAGCCGAGCTCATCACCGTGTTTCATCTCGAAAGGGAGAAGCAAAAAAAGGCGGGAACTTTTTCCGGCGGAAACAAGCGGCGGCTGCATTGTGCTTTGGCTCTGGTCCACAACCCGGAGGTACTGTTTCTCGATGAACCCACCGTGGGGATGGATCCTGTAGCCCGGTCCGATTTCTGGCGGGTGATCACCGGACTTAACAGCGAGCACGGGGTGACCGTATTTCTCACCACCCAGTATCTTGAAGAGGCGGATAAACACGCCGAAGAGATGGCCCTGATCGTGGACGGAACAATCAGGTTCGCGGGGTCAATCGCTTCCTTTAAAACCAAGGTGATACCGGACAATCAATCTTCCCTGGAGGAGAGTTACCTCTCCTACCTAAAGACATTAAAAAATGAGGAGGAAAAATAATGAGTTCAACAAATATGCTGATGATAAACAGAGGAATCGGTAAGTTGGTTAAAAAGCCGGCTGCTCCGATTATGGGATTCGGGATGACTCTTTTTTTTCTCGTGGTGTACAACGCTGGAATCGGCGGCATCGGTTCTCTGGATGCCTTCGGTCAAGCCGGGTATCTGTCCTTCATCTTTCCGGTGACGATTCAGCAATTCCCGGTGATCACATTCGCATTAAAATTTATAAATTGTTTTATTA
>CAYLLE010000234.1:0-2103 GCA_964384485.1 uncultured Spirochaetales bacterium
ACAATGAATTTTATCGATCTGCAGGAACAGTACCGAAGGTACAAAGATGAAATCAGAACGGAGATGGACAAGGTGCTTGAATCCGCCATGTTCATCAAAGGGCCGGCCCTGGCTGAATTCGAAGAGATGCTGGCCGAGCATTCCGGGGTAAAACACGCCGTCGGCTGTTCCTCCGGGACCGACGCGCTTGTGCTTGGGCTTCTTGCCAAGGGGATGAAACCTGGAGACGAGGTGATTGTTCCCGACTTTACCTTTATTGCTACCGCCGAGACCGTTTCCCTTATGGGCGGTGTGCCGGTGTTTGCTGATGTGCAGGAAGACACGCTGAACATTGATCCCGCGGATATCGAGAAAAAAATTACCGCGAAAACGGTCGGAATAATTCCCGTTTCCCTCTACGGCCAGTGCGCCGATTTTGACGAGATCCAGGCTATCGCGGATAAAAATAATGTATGGGTGATGGAGGACGGGGCCCAGTCCTACGGCGCGGAATACAAAGGAAGGAAATCCTGTGCCATTACCGAAATAGCCACCACTTCGTTTTTTCCGGCCAAACCTCTGGGCGCTTACGGAGACGGCGGCGCGGTTTTTACTAATGATGACGAGACCGCCGATTTTGTCCGGATGTATCTGAACCACGGACAGGAAAAGCGGTACCGTCACAAAGTGATCGGGACTAACGCCCGGCTGGACGCGCTGCAGGCGGCAATTTTAAAAGTAAAGCTCCGCCATTTTGATGACGAGGTGGAGGCGCGTCAGAAGGTCGCCGGCTGGTATACGGCGAAGCTCCGGGGTGTTGTGGAAACACCAACGGTCCGGGACTACAACAAGTCGGTGTGGGCCCAGTACACCGTCCGGGTCGAGAACCGGGAAGATGTGATCAGTCATCTAAAATCCAAGAATATTCCGACCGCCATCCATTATCCCGTACCTCTGCACGCGCAGGAAGCTTTCGCGGTGGCCAAAGCTCCGGAATGCCCCGTTTCCAAACGGGCCAGCGGCCGGGTATTTTCCCTGCCCATGCACCCCTTCATGACCGAGGAACAGGTGGATGAGGTGGTTGCTGCGATTAAAGAGGCGGTAAAGTAATGGCGGAAAAATCATACTTTGTGCACGAGTCTTCCTATCTTGATGACGGGGCTGAGGTCGGTGAGGGAACCAAAATCTGGCATTTCAGCCATATCATGCCCGGCGCGAAGATTGGGAAAAACTGCTCTATCGGGCAGAACGTTAATGTGGGCGGTAAAGCAATAATCGGGAACCGGGTAAAGATACAGAACAACGTTTCGGTTTACGACCGGGTGGTTCTGGAAGATGATGTTTTCTGCGGCCCCTCCTGTGTGTTCACCAATGTGTTTAATCCCCGCTCGTTCGTGAACCGGAAGGATGAATACCGGCAGACCCTCGTCAAAAAGGGCGCTTCCATCGGCGCGAACGCGACTGTTGTCTGCGGAGTGACCCTGGGTAAGTACTGCTTCGCGGGGGCAGGTTCCGTGGTGACCCGGGATGTGCCCGATTACGCGTTGGTGTATGGAACGCCGGCGAAACAGCACGGCTGGATGTGTGAATGCGGAATCAAGCTGCCAAGTGATCTTACATGCCCTGAATGCGGAAACAGCTATAGAGAAACAGACCAGGGATTAGAAAAAAAATAAACAGGCGGTTTTAATCCATGAGTACGCTTAAGTCAGAATTATTGCATAAAATAGAAGATAATAGTGTTCTGGTAGGAATCCTCGGGCTCGGGTATGTAGGGCTTCCTTTAGCCATCACATTCGCGAAAAAGGGTGTAAAGGTCCTGGGCTTTGAAAAGAGCAAAGGGAAGCTTGATAAAATCGAACAGCTTGAGAACTACATTTCCGATGTGGAGGATGACGATTTTAAGAAGGCTGTGGACGGGAAATTCTTCTCCGCCACCGGTGATTTTTCGCGGATTTCGGAATGTGACGCCGTTATTATCTGTGTTCCCACTCCTCTGGATAAGTTCAAAAAACCGGATATGACCTATATCGAAGCATCCTGTAAGGATATCGGGAAATACATGAAGCCGGGAACATTTGTCTCCCTGGAAAGCACAACCTATCCTACAACCACGGAAAACTT
>CAYLLE010000235.1:0-1732 GCA_964384485.1 uncultured Spirochaetales bacterium
TATTCGGGGGAATGGATTCGAGTAGGGAGGTTTCCCCTTTTTTCCAACCCGGTAGTGGGAGACAATATATTCTTTTCCCTTCCGGATTCCGAATGTCTCTTCACACGCCATAAGAAAAAGTCGCCATTAGATGACCCCCCGGTGCGCGTTTTCCGGACCGTAGTTTTCCGCCAGAATCGGCATGATTTTTTTCTTGGCCCCGTCAAAATTCCTGAGCCATGCCCGGAGCGTCTTTTGATAATGTCTGCCGTTCACCCGCCAGCGGTCCTCCAGAAATAAATGCTCCTGAAAATGGAGAAGAAGATCGTCCGACGGCATTGTTCCGCCGGTAAAAAACGTGCGGGCCATCCAGCTTCCCGTTTCCGGATACTCGTAACAATAGCGGCGGTGGCTGAAGATGTGAACAAAGAGCTTTCCCCCCGGGGTTAACCACGACGCGGCCCGCCTCATGAGTTCCCGGTAGTTTTTCATGTGCTCGAACATTTCGACCGAAACAATCCGGTCAAAGGTCCCGGACGGGTTAAAATCGTTGATGTCTGAAACATACGCTTCGATGTTTGAAAAGCCCCGTTCCCGTGCTTTCCTGCTGATATGTTCAATCTGATCCCGGGAGCCGGAAAGGGCGGTCACCCGGCAGCCGGGAAAGTGCTCCGCGATATAGAAAGCCGCGGCTCCCCAGCCGCATCCCAGATCAAGGACCTGCTGACCGTTCCGTATGCGTGCCCGTTCACAGGTGAGACGGAGCATGGCGGTTTCCGCCGCCTCCAGTTCCCTCTCCGGACGCTTTGACCGCTGTGCCGCCTCGGTCCAATAACCTCCGGAATACTTCATCCGCGGTCCGAGGAATATCTTGTAAAATTCCGGGGGTACTTCGTAGTGCTGTTCATTTGCTTTATCCGGCGCCGCCGCGATCGGTCCCTGAGAGAACGTTCTGACCAGTTCCTTCAGGTATTTACTTTCAGTTTCCGCGTCCATTGCCCTTAATTCTGAAAGGTGTCTGTTTAAAAGGCGCCGGATCCCGGTTCTGATTATCGGATCCGGTACGATCCCGGATTCGGTGAGTTTAATATACCATTCCATAATAAGGACTATAGAAGAAAATTGATGAGTTTGAAACCTGATATCACGCGGGGAGTTGACCGGGCTTTGCTGCGCCGCTGGTTTCAGGAAACTTCCCGGGTGGAATTCTCTATCCGGATGATGTCCCGTTTCTGCTGGTCATCAATTATGTTGTCGGTTACCGCGCTGTCCAGTGCAGTCATCCATTCCCGGTTCGCGGCGCTTTTCATCTGATATCTTCCGAACCACCAGCCAAGGAGCCCGCCTACAAGCAGTGTTATGAAACTTCCCCAAAATATCATGACACGTACCTCCTCTGGCTAAGAAGATACTGATGCTTTCCCTGGTAATCAAATCAGACCTTGTCTCCCCGTTGCCCCGGAAAGGGAAAGTCCTGTAAACTGATTGATGCGGAGAAGATAAGAAATGAAGGCACTTGTACTCGAAGAATATAACCGTTTTGTATACCGGGATACCCAGACTCCCGACATTGGAGACAATGATGTGCTTATCCGAGTCCGGGCCTGCGGAATCTGCGGCAGCGATATCCACGGGATGGACGGCTCCACCGGCAGAAGACAGCCTCCGGTAATCATGGGTCACGAAGCGGCGGGAGTTACAGCAAATCCCGGTCAACTCCTTCTGTGATTAAGAAAAGGCCATAATTTCATAT
>CAYLLE010000236.1:0-1680 GCA_964384485.1 uncultured Spirochaetales bacterium
GATTTCGGAGATTCCTGAGGTTTAACATTGAACTTCCCCTTTTTCTATCATATATTGATCTATACAATGAATATTAATACAAATTTATCCGGCAGTTTGGAGGATTATTTAGAAGCGATCCTTATTTTAGAGAAAAAAAACCGGGTTGCCAGAGTAAAAGATATTGCTGAATTTCTCAATGTAAATATGTCTTCAGTCTCCGGAGCTGTAAAAAACCTCAAGGCAAGGGGATTGATAAACTATAAAAAGAACTCATATATCGTTTTAACTGATACCGGCAGTCAACAGGCAAGGTTCATTTTCAGGAAACACTCAATAATACTGGATTTTCTTGAAAACATCCTTCTGCTCCCCAGAGACAGGGCGGAACAGGAAGCATGCCGCATGGAACATACCATTGGGAAAGATACGACCCAGCGGCTCTCCCGGTTATGCGGTTATTTAAAGGATGAATTCAGTACTTCCCTAAGCAGACAGGCACTTGAAAAGGTACTCGGCATAACTCCCGATTCAAAACAGGATTAATACCAGATGTATCAATTTACCGGAAAGGTCCATAAGCTGGAGCAAATCGCAGGAAACTGCTTCCTGTTACAATTTTTCTGGACCGGGAAAGAAAGACCCCTTCCGGGACAGTTCCTTACCCTCAGAATTTCCGGATCCAGTGTTCCCCTCCTCCGGCGTCCCTTCGCGGTCTCCGGTTTTGATCCGGCTGAAAAACTGGGAGAGTTCATCTTCTTAAAACGGGGAGCCGGAACTTCTCTCCTGGCCGGAAAAGATCCGGGCGAAACACTGGATGTTATCGGTCCTTTGGGCGTCGGCTTTCCCCTTCCGGAACCTGATCAGTATCCGGTTCTTATCGCCGGAGGGATCGGTATAGGTCCGATCCTGTTTCTTGCCCAGATGCTGAACCAATTAAAAATCGGGTATGATTTTTTTACCGGCAGCAGAGATATTTCCAGTCTTCCCGAACAGACGGTCCGTGAACGGGTACCAAAGGCGAAACTTTTTACTGATAACGGATCTGCAGGTTTAAAAGGAACCCCGGTGGATGCCCTGCCGGAACTCCTCGGAAAGGTGAAGCGGCCGGTTCTCTATGCCTGCGGTCCCGATGCAATGCTCCGGGTGTGTCATTTTACGGCAGCCGAAGCGGGGGTCCCGTGCTGGGTGTCGGTTGAACAGGTTATGGCATGCGGAGTGGGCGCCTGCATGGGATGCGCGGTTCCTTTGGCGGACGGTGTCTCTTATGCCAGAGCCTGTACGGAGGGACCGGTATTCCGTTCCTCCGATTTATGGTGGGAACCGAAATGAGGTTAGCAGTCAAAATCGGCGCGAAACAGCTGCCCAATCCGGTTGGAATTGCTTCAGGAACAGTGGGATACGGCAGTGAATATGAAAAACTCATCGATCTGGATAAACTCGGAGCTCTCTATACAAAAGCGGTGACTCCGGAGATGAGACCGGGAAACTGTATTCCCAGACTGGTCGAAACCCCTTCCGGACTCATAAACTCGATCGGATTGGCTAATGTGGGGCTTAATAATTTTGTCAAACACAAACTGCCGGATTTATCAGCCTTAATGTGCCCCGTGATTGTTAATGTAGCCGGATCACGGCAGGAAGATGACCTCGCCGTTGTCCGGGAGCTGGAGGAACGGAATGCCACAGGTTGGGGGTATG